>JANNOC010000351.1:0-6462 GCA_031398865.1 Gemmatimonadota bacterium
CCCACCGGACGGCCGCGGACGGAGTTCGGCGTCCCGAAGTTTGCCGAGCTTCTGCGCTACAACCGCATCGAGGGGGCGTATACGGGAGCGGGCGTCCGCGTGCATCTGCGTGACGCGTCGCCGGGTGTTACGCTCGCCGCGTACGGCGGCTGGGCGTGGAGCGAGCAGACCGCGCGCGGAGGCGTGCTGGCCGAGCGCATGCGTCCGGGGGGCGGCGATCGCTGGCGCTACACCGCGCGCGCCGAGCGCGTTCTGGACAACACCAACGACCTGCGCGCGCCGTTCGACGACCTGGCGACGATCCCGGCGCTGTTCTTTACCGTGGACGATTTCGATTATGTAGATCGCCGCGCCGCGTCGCTCAGCGTCGCGCGCGCGTTCGGGCGGACGCGGAGCGTCGTGCTGCGCATGGAGAGTGGCGTGGCGCAGGATCGCGGCGCGAGGGTGCACGCGTCGCGCGGATTGTTCAGGGGCGACTCGGGCTTCCGCCCCAATCGTCTGGTGGCGGACGGCGACTACGTGCGCAGCGCGTGGGTGCTCGAGGTGAATCCCGACGTGGTCGCGGAGCTCGTGCGTCCCGGCGTCGGCGCTACCGTTTCGTATGAGCGCGGAGACGGCGATCTGGAATGGCAGCGCGTGGAAGCGCGGGTGCTCGCACGGCGCGTGCATGGTCCGGTGACGCTCGCCGCGCGTTTCGACGCGGGCGCGGTTTTCGGCAAGCAGATTCCGCCGCAGCGCATCTTCGAGGTCGGTTCCGAGCAGGGGCTACCGGGCTATGAGTACAAGGAGTTTGGCGGGGACCGTGCGGTGGTGGCGCGCGGGCTCGCGATGTACGGGCTGCCGCTGCTGCGCACGCCGATCCGCGTGCGACCCACGTTCTACCTCCCGCCGATCATGCCCGCGCTCGCATTCGGTGTGCAGAGCGGCTGGACCGACGCCACGCGCGACGGCCAGCGCGCGATTGACCGGCTTGGCGGGCGTCCACATCCCTGCTCGCGCGACCCGCTGTGCGACCCAGCGGGTCCGCTGCCGTTGTTGCCGCTCTCGGTCCCCACCGGCCATATCCGCACATCGGTCTCGCTGGGGCTCCGCTTCCTGGGTGGTGCTCTTGGTGTCGAGATGGCGCGAGCGGTGGACCAGAAGGATTCGTGGGAATGGAGAGTGGGAATCGCGGGGTTGTGATACAACGTCTCGACCGGGCGTGTACGTCACCTGACGTATGCTGTTCCGGGCTGACTGGCCGTAGCGTGTGGCAGGCGTGCAGACGCCGCCCACGTACCCTCGCGGTACGGCCTCTCGAACGGTCGACCCGGACCTCCGATGCGAATGATTCTGATGGCCGTTTCGGCGCCGATCGCCGTTGTCACGCTCGTCCTGGGCATAGCGACAATCGCGAGCCCTTACCGGGTCCATTACGACGGCGATCGTCCCAAGTTGGCCACCAGTACTGATGTCGACGCAACGTGCGCCAGCGTCTTCGACTATCTCGGCAACTCCGCGAATGCCTCGAAATGGTCGGTGTACGTTGACCACATCACTCCGCTCAACGCGGAGTCAGTTCGCGACGGGTCGGCGGGATCGATTCGCCGCTCATTCAAGAACGCGGACGAGACGGGAATGCGCTGGGACGAGTACTTCACGGAAGTCGTGCCCGGGAAGCGGCGCGAGTTGCGGATCTACAACATCGTTGACGCCCCCGCGACGGCCGAAGGCACGCTGCTCACGGAGCAGTTGTACGCCCCGCTGGACGCGAATCGGTGCCGGGTGACCTTCACGCTGTTCTTCGCCGAGTCCCCGTCGGCCACCGATTGGCTGAAGATGCGGATCAAGGCTCACGAGATCGGGCGGATCTTCGAAAAAAACCTGGCGAACATCGGACGGTTGGCCGCGCGCACCAATGCCGGTCCCACCCGTGGAGCCCCGGCAAATCGGCAGTCCTGAGTGCCGACGGTCGCCGTCTGGCAGATGTTTGCCTCCGGCGCTATCCTCTCCCGGTTACCCTCACCGTTTGGAGACTCCGATGTCACTGTGCCGTTCCCTCTCCCTGCTCGCCGCCGCGGGGCTTCTTGCCGTCGCTCCGGCAGCGAGTGCGCAGCAAGTCGCGCCGGCCAGGCGCGTCCTGCCGCCCATCAATTACACGGAATACAAACTGCCGAACGGACTGCGCGTGATTCTGCATCAGGATCGCTCGACGCCGATCGTCGCGGTGAACGTCTGGTACCATGTCGGCTCCAAGAACGAGGTGTCCGGACGCACCGGTTTCGCGCACCTCTTCGAGCACATGATGTTCCAGGGATCGAAGAACTATCCAAACGATTACTTCAGTCTACTGCAGGAAGCCGGTGGCTCGGCAAATGGGTCGACGAACCCCGACCGCACGAACTATTGGGAAGTGGTGCCGTCGAACTTTCTGGAGCTCGCGCTCTCCCTCGAAGCCGATCGCATGGGTGGATTGCTCGAGGCGATGACCGAGGCGAAGCTCGCGAATCAGCGCGACGTCGTGAAGAACGAGAAGCGGCAGAACTATGACAACCGCCCCTATGGTCTCGTTGGCGCGAAGATCAACGAGCGGCTGTATCCGGCGGATCATCCGTATCACTGGCTGACGATCGGCGCGCTGGAGGATCTCACGGCGGCGTCCATGGACGACGTCAAGGGATTCTTCCGCCGGTACTACGTGCCTAACAACGCCAGCCTCGCCATTGCCGGCGACTTCGACATGGCGACGGCGCGCAGAATGGTGGAGAAGCATTTCGCGTCCGTACCGAAAGGCGCGCCGATTCCGCCGGTGAAGGTCACGCAGCCGATCATCACCGAAGAAATCCGGATGACGATGGAGGATCGCGTCGCGTTGCCGCGCCTCTACATGGTGTGGCACACGAAGCCCCGCTTCAGCGCCGAAGAGGCGCCGCTCGATGTCGCGGCCTACGTGCTCGGCGGCGGGAAGACGTCCCGGTTGTACAAGACGCTGGTGTACGACCGGCAGATCGCACAGGACGTGAGCGCGTTCAACAACGCGGGCGAGTTGGCCGGCCGCTTCCAGATCACCGCGACGGCAAAGCCGGGAAAGACACTCGAGGAGCTGGAGAGCGCAATCAAGGAAGAGATCGCGAAGCTGCAAGCCGCGCCGCCGACCACTGAGGAAATGGCGCGCGCGTACAACGACGTGGAGTCGTCGTTCATCTATGGGTTGCAAACTGTCGGCGGCTTCGGCGGAAAGAGCGACCAGCTGAACCAGTACGCGATCATGCGCGGCACGCCGGGATGGTTCGAGCAGGATCTTGCGCGTGCGCGGGCCGTGAGGCCGGCGAGGGTGCAGGCCTTGGCCAGGCAGTTCCTCACCGACAAGCGGCTGATCATGACGGTGACGCCGAGGGCGAAGAATGCGCCGCCCGCCGTGATGGCCGCCGCGACGGCCGCGGGTACGCCCCCGGCAGCCGCTGGTGCGCCGGTCGCGGCCGCCGCGCCCAAGCCCCTGGTGGAGCCGAAGACGTTGAGCGCGACGGTATCACAGCCGCCAGCGGGCCCGACGCCAACCTTCAAGCTTCCGACAATCCAGCGCCGGAAGCTGAAGAACGGACTCGACGTGCTGATCGTGGAGCATCATGAGCTCCCGGTCGTGGGAATGAACCTCGTGGTGAAGGGTGGTACCGCTGCCGACTCGGGGGTCGCCGGCCTTGCCAGTCTCACCGCGGACATGCTGGACGAGGGGACGACGACCCGGTCGTCGCTGCAGCTCTCGGCGGACGTGGCCGCCATCGGCGCGCGGCTCCGCACCGGGGCGTTCTCGGACGCGAGCGGCGTGGAGATGCAGACGCTGACGCGACATCTCGACAAGGCGCTCGGCATTTTCGCCGACGTCGTGCTCAATCCCGCATTCCCGACCGCCGACCTGCAGCGGCTGCGCGCGACGCGCCTCGCCGCACTCGCGCAGCGGCGTGACGACGCGAATATCGTTGCGGGCAACGTGTACGCGTCGCTGCTCTACGGAGCGGCGCACCCGTATGGTCGCTCGGGCTTTGGCGAGAAGGCGTCGCTCGAAGCAATCGCCGAGGCACACGTGAAGCGGTATCACGACACCTTCTACCGGCCGAACAACGCGACGTTGATCGTGGTGGGCGACGTGAAGCCCGACATGGTAGTCGCGAAGCTGGAGAAGGCGCTCGGCAACTGGAAGGCTGGTGCGGTGCCGGCGATCGACCTCAGCGTACCACCGCCGCGCGACAAGAGCGTGATCTATCTCGTCGACAAGCCCGGCGCGGCGCAGTCGGTGATTTCGATCGGGCAGGTGGGGGTGGAGCGCGCGACGCCGGACTACTATCCGTTGCTCGTGCTGAATACGATGCTCGGCGGGCAGTTCATGTCGCGCGTCAACCTGAACCTGCGCGAGAACAAGGGCTATTCGTACGGCGCGCGCACGCAGTTCGACTATCGGCGCGGTGCGGGTCCGTTCGTGGCGACGGCGGGTGTGCAGACGGCGGTGACGAAGGAATCCGTGATCGAGTTCATGAAGGAGTTGCGCGGGATTCGCGGGGAGATTCCGGTGACGGACGCGGAGCTCGAGACGGCGAAGCAGTCGCTCATCCGCGGATTCCCGCGCGGGTTCGAGACGCCGGAACAGATCGCGGGACGGTTGAGCGAAGTGGCGCTGTACGGGCTGGCGGACAACTACTTCGATTCGTACGTGTCAGGGGTGGCGGATGTCACGCGGGACGAGTTGATGCGCGTCGCCAACAAGTATCTGGATCCGTCGCGGATGGCGATCCTGGTGGTTGGTGATCGCAGCGTGATCGAGCCGGGGTTGAAGTCGCTGGAGGGGATCGGGGCGACGGTGACGGTGCTGGATGCGGAGGGGAAGCCGGTGGAGGGAGGCGGGACGAAGTAGCTCACCGGGAGCTTTCGAGAGGGAGGCACCAGGGACACGGATTCCTGGTGCCTTCTTCATCTCAAGCGAAGGTCCACTCAGCCCCCTGAAACCGAAGCGGGTGCGTGGCCCGTAGGTTTTTCACAATCTTGACTCGATTCTGCCACGTAAGGCAGGACGCCACACTTGTCGTCGGAGAGCTTATGTCGGGTACTCGCGGACCCCTGCGCCGCAGTCGGTCGGACCGGATGATCGCTGGCGTCATCGGCGGCCTCGCAGCGTATTTCGGCATGGATGCAACGCTGTTTCGGATCGCCTATGTGATCGGTTCGGTCGTCTCCGCCGCCTTTCCGGGCATCCTCGTGTACGTCATTCTCTGGGTCATCACTCCAGAGCAAGCGTAACGCTCGGGTTGTAGACTGCTCGCGGCGCCACCGATCGTGTGGCGCCGCGCTGCTGTCGCGCGTTCCCTCGCGTACGCCCGCCGCCGCCCATCAGACCGCTAGATCCTTCGCGTACACCCCCTTGTACCTGCTCACCTCACTGCGCTCCTTGTCCAACTCGGGGATATACCGCACCGCGAAGCCATGCTTGCGAAAGAACTCCTCGTCGTTGCTCACCGCGAAGAGCGTGGCGAACCCTCGCCTCCGCGCGAGTTCCTCAGTCCCAAGGACTAGCGCCCGTCCAACCCCCGACCCCTGCGCGGCCGGGTCCACGGCCAGCGAGCGCAGTTCCGCGAGGCTCGGGGCGTACTCGTCCAGGTGCACGCAACCCACCACATGCCCGTCACGCATCGCAACGAGAAAATCATGGGCGTGCATGTCAATGAACTCTTCCGAACGCGGAAGCAACGTGCCGTCCGGCACGTAACGGTCGATGAGCGCCCGAACGGCGGAGACGTCTCGCGCGGTCGCTGGTCGGATCTGAATGGTCATGAGTTCGTGCATGATCGCCCTTGCACTTTGCCGGCGCCAGCCGGTCAGCGCTTCGCGCGACCGATGCGTATGATGTACCTTGACCATCCGCTTCGCCCCTGGCGTGGTCCACTCGCACGCCGCATTCCTCCTCCGCTCTTCGTCCCGACGATGACCCATCGCGCAGTAGCACTCTTGGTCCTGGCTGTGGCCGGATGCGCCCAGCCCGCGTCACGCCCCGGCTCGGCGCCGGCCCCCGTGACCGCGGCCCGCGGCGGCGCCGCAGACGGTGATTCCGCAGGCCGTAGTTCGCCCGCTCCGAAACCCAAGCCGTATGACAAGGTCATCACGTCCGAGGCGCAGACGCGCCGCGGCATGTTCTCGGTGCACCGCGTCGGCGACAAGCTCCTCTTCGAGATTCCGCGCAAGGAGCTGAACAAGGACATGCTCATGGTCGGCCGGTATGCGCGCGCCGCAGCGACCGATCCCAACCTGCCGCCGGGGCAGTTCGGCGCGTACGGCGGAGACCAGTTCGCGGAGCGCACTCTGCGTTGGGAGCGGAGCGGGAATCGGGTCATTCTCCGTACGCCCTCCTTTGACATCACCGCAGACACGGCGCTGTCCATCTACCGCGCGGTGGAGGCGTCCAACTACGCGCCCATCGTTGCGGTGCTCAACGTCGAG
>JANNOC010000378.1:0-2248 GCA_031398865.1 Gemmatimonadota bacterium
GATGTTCGGCAATCCCGAAACGACCACGGGCGGCAAGGCGCTCAAGTTCTATGCGTCGGTCCGGCTCGACATCCGGCGCATCGGACCGGTGAAGGAGAAGGAGGACGTCATCGGCTCGCACGTGCGTGTGAAGGTCGTGAAGAACAAGGTGGCCTCTCCGTTCCGGCAAGCCGAGTTCGACATCATGTACGCCGAGGGCATCAGTCACACGTCGCTGCTCGTGGACATCGGCGCGGAGAGCGGGATCATCGAGAAGTCCGGCGCGTGGTACAGCTACGGGACTCAGCGCATCGGTCAGGGGCGTGAGAACGCGAAGATGTTTCTCAAGGACAACCCCGCGATGATGGCGGAGATCGAGGAGAAGGTGAAAGTGGTGCTCGGCGTGAAGGCGCAGCCACCAGGCGGCGAGTCCGACGTGGGGGACGAGTAGCCCGTCCGCCGTGATCACCGGCGCTGACGATGAGATGCGCAGCGCGCCCCAGCGCGCGGCGCGGTCGCAGCGCACCTACGACCGCGCCGTGGCGATGCTCGCGGCGCAGCCGCGTTCCGTGGCCGATCTTCGCCGACGACTGAAACGATCCGAGGAGGACCCCCTGCTGGTCGAAGACGCCATCACGCGCCTCACCGAGCGAGGGCTGCTCGACGACGCCGTGTACGCGCGACTGTACATGCGGTCGTCAGTAGTCGGCAAAGGGATCTCTGTGCGGCGCACCCGGCAGGTGCTTGCCAAACGCGGTGTCGCGAGCCAGCACGCCGACGCCGCCATCGCGGCGCTACGCGACGAGGCGCCGGTAGACGAAGAAGCCAATGCGCTTCGCGCTGCGCGCAAAAAGCTGCGTACACTCGGCGTCACGGATACGGATGCGAGCCGCCGGCGACTGTATGGCTACCTCGCCCGACGCGGCTACGACAGCGACCACATTCGCCGCGCCATGACGGAGCTGCTCGCCGCCGCCGCCGAGCAGGGGGACAGCGACTCGACACCGTAGCGCGCGCCCCGTCGCCATCCCCATCGCCGTGCATATATTTCCTCGCTATGCACGCTACCGAGATCCGCTCCCGTTTCCTCGCCTACTTCGAACGGCAGGCGCACGCCGTGCGCCCCAGCTCGCCGCTCGTGCCCGCCGACGATCCCACGCTGCTGTTCACCAACGCGGGCATGGTGCAGTTCAAGAAGGCCTTCCTCGGCCTCGAGACACCCGCCTTCGGGAAGCGCGCGGTCACCTCGCAGAAATGCGTGCGCGCGGGGGGCAAGCATAACGATCTCGAACAGGTCGGGCACACCGCCCGGCATAACACCTTCTTCGAGATGCTCGGCAATTTCTCCTTCGGCGACTACTTCAAGCGCGACGCGATCCGCTTTGCCTGGGAGTTTCTCACCGAGGAGCTGCGCATCGATCGCCGGCATCTCCGCGTCTCGGTCTACGACAGCGACGACGAGGCACGGCAGCTGTGGAAAGACATCGCCGGCCTGCCGGACTCGCGCATCTACGGACTCGGCGAGAAGGACAACTTCTGGCAGATGGCCGACACCGGACCGTGCGGCCCCTGTTCCGAGATCTATGTGGATCTCACCAAGGTCGCCGCTGACTGGCGATTCCCGGAGAAGGCGTCAGGCGAGTGGACCGACCTGACGCGCGATGAGTACTCACTGAACGCATTCGTCGAGGGCGCGGAGGCGGGGCGCTTTCTCGAAATCTGGAACCTCGTGTTCATGCAGTTCGACCGGCAGGCGGACGGTGCGCTGAAGCCGCTCCCCAAGCCGTCAGTGGACACGGGCGCGGGACTCGAACGCATCGCCGCCGTAATGCAGGGCGTCACGAACAATTTCCACACGGAAGTGTTCGCGCCGCTCATCGCCGCAGTGGAACGGGCGGTAGGCGTCCCGTACTGGGGTCGTGAGAGCGATGCCGCCCGCACTGGTATCGTCGTTCGCATGCCTGACGGGAAGACGCGGACGATCCCCAACGCGGTGGACCCGGCGTCCTTTCGGGTGCTCGCCGACCATGCCCGCGCCGTCGCATTCCTCCTGGCGGACGGCGTCTTTCCGTCCAACGAAGGACGCGGATACGTCCTGCGACGCATTCTCCGGCGCGGTGTGCGCCATGCGTGGCTCCTCGGCCGAACCGAGCCGACGCTGTTCACCGTCGTCGCGGAAGTGGTTCGCACCATGTCGCCGGCATTTCCGGAGCTGGCGACGCGACAGCAGCACATCGTGGACACGACGCGTGCAGAGGAGGAGCGATTT
>JANNOC010000380.1:0-2838 GCA_031398865.1 Gemmatimonadota bacterium
GAGCAACTAAAGGAAGCCCTGCCGCCACTGCTCGCACGTTGGCAGCAACTGTTGGGTGTCAGCGTGCAGCGGTTCTTCGTGCAGCGGATGAAGACCAGGTGGGGCAGCTGCAATGCGAAGACGAGCACCATCCGGCTCAACACGGAGCTCGCGAAGAAACCGCAAGGGTGTCTCGAGTATCTCGTGGTCCACGAGATGCTTCATCTGATTGAGCCGACGCACAACGCCCGCTTCGTGGCGCTGATGGATGGAGCGATGCCGCAATGGCGCATCGTGCGGGATCAGCTCAATCGTCTACCGGTTCGGCACGACGAATGGGCGTATTGACTCGGAATCGAAGCCAACGCTCCACGGAATCCCCCAATTCATAATGCGTTCAAACTCGCGGAATCGCGCGGAGGAACGAGGGAGAGAAACGATGAACGGTCAGAAGCCTGAGGCGCAGGCGGGCTATCGTGTCGAGACCTTCTCCTTGAAAAACACCAGCAGCTTGCGAACCAGCTCAAGGTCTCGTTCCATGCGACCAGAATACTGCGGTCAGATCTGTGAGGCCGGGGACTGTGAAGTCCGGCCCATTCAGGGCCTCTTGTTGCTGCGGTTCACGCAGGGCGCGAAGGTACGACGGGCCACGGAGCGATGTGTCTCCAACCGCGCAGGAATGGCAGAAAGCGATCGAAATCGCTGTCCCGCGTAATCAGCGTGATCCCTTGCTCTCGACAGGACCAGGCGATCAGCGCGTCGTTGAGCAGCGACGGATTCTCCGACACTTGACGTCCTTCTTGGGCGGCCAGCGACGCGATCATGCTGCCGCTCTCCAGGAACGCCGCAGCCGACGGCACAAACACGCGGCTCCGCTTTTCAAAAGGCTCGAACAACAACCGGCGGAGATCACGGGTGGCCTGCTCCGAACGCGCTCCCACGGCCAATTCCTGCATCACTACTGCGCTGAGAAAGGTGAACGGCAGCGCCCGCTTGAGGAATGCGAGCAGCTCGCCTTCGGCCTTTTCGCTGCGGAAACTATCTACGAAGACATTCGTATCAAGCGCGTACTTCACACGGGTCGTCGATCTTCGAGTACGTCGTCGACGCCACCACTTCGGCGGACCGCCGCAATCCCCTTGGCGACTTCCATTCCGAACGTAATGAGATCGAGAGCCTGGTCGATCGCTTCAGTCTCCGTCTCGACGCCGAGCGCACGTCGGGCCGCATCGAGCTTGCTCTGATCCATGATCACGTTCTTGCGAACCCACCCGGTTCGTCGGCTACGGCGCCCTGTGCCGCTCGCGACACGCTTGGGCCGACGTGCGACCGTTTTTGCCATTTGATTCTCCGTCTGTATAGACATTAGCATACATCTGTATGGATGGGCAGGTTGGAGCTGGAACCCTTCGGCCATGAGCGAGCGTGATCCGCTGCCGCCGGCGATGGGCGAACGCCGCGCGATTAGTGGCTACCATCCGCAGTATCGGGTAGCCGCTGGTTTGATTATCCGGGCGCTCAGGAATGGCGCACCTGCCGGAAGCTGCGCGTCCCCACACGCCGGATCATTTCGCGTCATTTCTCGCGGAGGCGTGGGAGCCCAAGTCCCGACGTGCAGATCACGTCGTCCCCGAACGGGCGTTGCCGTAGACGTGACTCTGCCCCTTGGAACCGGACCGCTGTCAGTCGTAGTTGATCCCCAGCTCCTTGGCCAGCGTTGCCAACCGTGGGTCGGTCGTCCACAGTCTCAGGCGTCCAACAAGGGCGGATGCGAGCAGGTGCGCATCGATCCAGCCAACGCCGCGACCATGCAGCCGCCGATCGTGCACAAACTCGACGATCTCTTCATGAGGTACCACGGGTGCTTGGTGCATCCGCCCGTAGTCTGCCAGCAGCTGTTTCCGCCCACCTCTGTCTCCGATGAGGAGTTCTCCGAACACGAAGTCATGGGCACTCACTTCATCGCGGCTCAGGAGCGCGTCCAGTTCGGCGGCGTACGGCGGTCGATTGGACAGAAAACGAATCCAGACAGAAGTGTCAACCAGAACGATCATGCAACTGAGTGGCTGGCTGCCGCGGCCTGCTCACGTCGCCGTCGCGGCTCGCGTGCGTGTGGCTCGGATCCGCGAAGAGCCCGAAGCCGCTCATACGCGCCGTGGCGGACCAACGCCTCGAGGCCGATCCGGACTGTATCGGTATCTGTCTTGGCGCCGCAGGCTGACTTGGCGCTCCGCAACAGCCGGTCGTCAATGTGAAGGGTCTTCTTCATACATATAATTATGCCATAGATGTATGGCTGCCTCAGCCACCCAACGCATCACTCCCGGCGGACATCGCGTCACCGAGGGCGCGGTCGAGCGCTATCCCGGAAGCGCCGCACTCGGTCAGCGCGCGGACGATGCCAGCACTTCTCGGCATGGGATGCCGGCGGTACTGCTCGAGCACGAGGGCGAGGTGCTGCCGGATGAACTCCGAACGCGAGACGCCGCGTTCGCGGGCGGCACTCGTCCCGCGCTCAACATCAAAATCGCGTGCCGCCTGATGTACACTTGAAGGACGGCGAGCCGCACCGCGGCCCGGTCCCTGTGCAAGCTCAGCCTGCGAACCGCGTCAGGGCCGGAAGGCAGCAGCGCTAAGCAGATCCTGACCTGTGCCGCAGGTTCCCCGGGTCGCGGTGGGGCTCGACACAACTCTGAACGCTGAAGGCTGAAGGCTGAAGTAGGTTCGGGGTGTTTTCGAGGGCATTCGAACTTCAGACTTCGAACTTCAGACTTTCCCCTTGTCCTATCAAGTTCTCGCCCGCAAGTGGCGCCCGCAGCGCTTTGACGATGTGATCGGCCAGCGCGGCGTGACGCAGAC
>JANNOC010000465.1:0-9087 GCA_031398865.1 Gemmatimonadota bacterium
GGCAGCCGAGCGTGTACGACCCGAGCAGCACGACGTTCAGCGCCAGCACCAGAGTGCCGACGCCGATGCCGAACGAGGTCGCACCCGTGCGCGCGTCCGTGAACCACATCGCCTTCCAGACATCCCACGCGAGAATCAGGAGAAAGAGCACCGCGACATACAGGAAGTAGCGATGCACGTTCTGCATGATGAGCGGAAAGCGCTGCTCGCCGCGGAAGGAATTGCGTGGCTCGCCGACGGCGCACGACGGCGGATCCGCCCAGAACGCCTTGTAGTACGCGCCGCGGTAGTAGTAGCAGGTGAAGCGGAACAGTCCCGGGAACGGAAGGATCAGCAACGCGGGGGAGAATGGCAGCCACCCCGGCCACCAGCCCGGTTTCGGTCCGAGCCACGCATGGGGCGAGCTGCCGAACAACTCGGGCGAGTAGAACGGCGACAGGTACGGACCGTACGTGTAGTGCGCGTTCTGAAACGCCGCCCACGTGGCGTAGCCGACGAAGGAGGAGAGCAGCACGAACACCACGAGCGGCCCCATCCACCATGGATCGCGCCGCGCGGTTTGGCCGAAACCAGGATGCAGGAGCGGTAGCTGCGCGTGCGCCATGGCGAAGTCCCCAACGGACCGGCGTGCATGAGTGTGTTCAGGGCTCCGTGAGACACCTCGTGGAGCGGTGCCAAGAATTCAAGCCTTGGCGCGTAGGGGTTGTCAATAGTAGCGGCGAGAGTCCGTTGCGCCGCCCCAGGCTGGCTGCGGTGCCCTGGCGTGACGCGTTCATGACAGCGAGCTTGTGCGTGCCAGGCGAACCCCCTCCGCTTCGAATCCGCAGCGGACTTTCTGCGTAGTGTTCTACGCGACGGCACTGTGCCGGCGCACACGCCCCCCCCTTGAAGGAGACCGAATGTCCCGCTCAGTGAAGTGGCAAGGCGCGCTCGCGCTCACCTCGACGCTCCTCGTCGCTTGCACGTCGGTGGACACAACCGAGCACTGCGTGCTGACGCGCTACGGCAGGATCATCGAGCCGAAGATGGGCACCGGCATGAACTTCACGCCGCTGGCCAACGCGACGTGTTTCACCATGACCGACCGGAATTATCCTGACGCCGGCGGCAAGGAGACCATGGAGGCCCAGACCGCCGATCCGATCACGGTGATCGGCGATGTCTCTATCGTGTACTCGTACGATCCGCTGACGGTCGCCAAGCTGTTCGAGGACAAGCGCACGCCGGAGGCCGCCGAGTCCGAGATCCTCAACGCCGTGCGCGAGGGATACCGCAACGCGCTGGCCGGGTGGACGGTTGCGCAGATCTTCTCAGGCAACCGCTCGGCGCTGTCCGACTCCGTGAGGGCGCACATTCAGCGCAAGCTGGGCGATCGGGCGGTCATCAAGCAGGTCTTCATTCGTGACATCAAGGCACCGCAGCAGATCGAGACGGCCCGCATCGAGGCGGCGAAGCAGGCGCAGGTGCTCGATCAGGCACAGAAACAGTTCGCGATCGACTCGGTGAACGCGCGTGGCCGCCTGATGGTCGCCGAAGCCGAGGCGCAGGCGAAGCGCCTGGAAGCGGCGGCGTACTCGGGCAATCGGGAGCTGCTCCAGCTGCGCATCGCCGAGGCGCGGGCTCGTGGACTCGCGGAAGCGTGCAAGGGCGCGACCACGTGTGTCATCGGCGGCTCGGTGATGGACGCGTTCAGCAGGCCGTAACATGGTGCCGACGGGCATCCTGCTGTTGATGGCCGGCGGCGTGGTGATCGGAGCGTTTCTCAAGCTCTTCTCCGACCACCGCGCCTTCCGCCGGGAGCTGCGTGAGGTGAACCAGCAGCTGGATACGGTGCTCGACGTCGTGAGCACGATTGCGCTCGATCCGGCGAGCGCCATTCGCATTGACCGCGTCAGCCGGCGCGTCCAGCGCCTCCGTGCGGACTCGGACGCCGACGCCGCCGCCGACGCCGCCGCCGAGCCGGACGCCTAACGCGACGGCCGGTCGTACGTCAGGATGCCGATCCTCCCGGTGTCCTCGAGCACCGCGTATTCGATGTCCTCCACGCCCCTCACCCCGTGGTGTTCCCGTGCCGCGGTGACGATGTCGGATTCGTCCACACGCTCCCGGGCCATGGCATCGGACAGCAATTTGCCGCGGTCGATCACGAGCACGGGCAGGCCGTCGAGGAGCCGCGCGACGAACTTCGAGCGCACCTTCGCGATCGACAGGATGATGTCCATGCCGACCATCGTGATCACGATGAGAAACGCGCCGGTGAGCGACCGGTCGTCATCCATCAGCGCACCCTGGATGGACTCGCTGATGATCAGCGTCAGCACGAGGTCGAACGGCGTGATTTGCGCCAGCGTTCGCCTCCCCGAGATGCGGAAGATCAGAAAGAGCAGCGCGTAGACGACGAGCGCGCGAAGCACTGGTTCCACCGGGGCCTCCGAGGTAGGGATGATCAGGGAAGGACGTATTGTCGCAGGACCACGGGGCGATGCCCCACCAGCCCGATCGTTGTGGTGAGCGCGCCCCGGTGCTCCGGTCGAATGCGCAGCAGCACAGTGAAATCCCTGGCAGCCGCGCGGAAGGGGTAGATGACGCTGTCCCCGCGCATCTCGCTGCGGTCCACGCTCGGGACGGAGCTCTCGATGTGCATCGCGGTCGCGCTGACGCGGTTGAACCAGATGCGCGTGAGGCCGTCCGCGCTGGATGCCGGCGCGCGCACGTGCAGGCGCATGGATGAGGACGCGGCGTACCGGACGATGCGATCGTACTCGACGACCAGCGAAGAATCCGGGGAGACGATGCGCCGGTGCGCGATCGGCCCGCCGCCCAGCAGCCCGGCGAACGCCGCGACGATGACAGCGATCATCAGGGCCCAACCGACGCGCTGAAAGCGCCAGTCACGCCGCTGGAAATCGGGATCGCGCTCGACCTGCAGCCCCGGTTCTCGTGCACTCAAAGCACGCTCTCCGCTGTTCGACAGTCTGAACGCTATCTCGCCCCGACCAGGCCCCGCCACCGGGCGCAGCGGGTGCCGGCGCGCGTGGGAGATACGCGCGTAGCAGGGATCGGGCCGCGAGGCGACAGCGTGGCGAGTCGTCGCGCGCGGTTTGAAACGACGAAGGCCGGCCACATGGCCGGCCCTGCGTGAGTCCTCACACCGAAACGACGTCGCGATTAACCGCGCGCGCGTCCGTCCTTCGCCTTGCGGCGCTTTGCGGCCGCGGCCTTGATCTGCCGAGCTTCGCTCGGCTTCACATAGTGGCGCTTGCGTCGCAGATCCTTCAGGATGCCCGCCTTGAGCATCTTCTTCTTGAATGCCTTGAGCGCCCACTCAAGGCGGTCAGCCGAGTCGAGCGTGACTTCGATCATGTACGGTCGCCTATGGAAAAGGTGAGTGGGACCAGGGGGTGAAATCGGAGGGCCGACCCGACTGTCGTCGAGCCGGCCCCACGATCACAGCGTCGTTCGAAAAACGGACTAGCGCCCGAGCTTCACGACGTTCTCGGCGGCCGGGCCCTTCTGGCCCTGCACGACGTCGAACTCCACACGCTCACCTTCGGCCAACGACTTGAAGCCGTTGCCCTGGATCGCGGAGTGGTGCACGAAGCAGTCCTTCTGACCATTCTCGGGCGTGATGAAGCCGAAGCCCTTGGTGTCGTTGAACCACTTGACTGTGCCGGTAGTACGCATTGCTGTAACCCCTTCTGGAAATTGTGTGTATCGGAGTCCGGCGATGCCGTGCTGACCGACACTGGTTGATCGCGGAATGCCCCACCGCGCTGGGGTTGTAACTCCGGCCGGCGAACCCGCCCACCGGAGTGACACTCGAACGCCCGACAACAAAAATGGGAACCGGCATCGTGCCAGGTCCCCATGATAAATCACTGGTATCCGGCGCGACCGCGCGCGCGTGTCACGCCAGTAATGGTAGTGACTTGGGTCACGCAAGTCAACCCCGAGGCCCGGTCTGTCAACCACCAGTAGAAATGTCCCCACCGCCCCTGAGTCCCGCCGGCGACGGGGCGCGCTTCGACCCCCCGCCGTTAGAAAAGAGGGCCGGCACCCCCACCCAGCATCGCCGCACGCACGAGCGGTACTGGAGGACCGCCATAGGACAGGAAACTGTCGTGAAACTCCTTCCACGCGCTCCGGCCGCCTCGCGAGGCCGTCCAATCATCACGCAGCTTCCGTATCATGAGCTTGCCCATCGTGTAATTGAGATACGCCGGATCATACGTGCCGCGCGCGGCTTGCTGGCGGGCGTTCCCTGGGTCCTGGAAGGCCTGCTCCAGGAACATCCGCTCGGATTCCGCCACCGTCATCGTGCCCGCGTGCAAACCGATCGCCGAGAGATAGCGCACGTTCCGCAGCAATGCGTTCGTCAGCTGCCCGATGTGCGTTTCCGGATCTCCATTCCCGAGGCCCGCGTCCCACATCATCTCCTCGCTGTAGTGCGCCCACCCCTCGGCGAAGGCATAACCGACGAACACCTGTCCAAACTTCGAGCGCGCACGATTCGCGTGGAGAAATTGCAGGAAGTGCCCGGGCCAGACTTCGTGCACTGAGACGAACAGCAGCGGCTTCTCACCGGAGACATAGGCCTTGCGCTCGTCTTCGGACCACGCTGGATCCGGCGGCGAGATGTAGTACGTCGAGGGCAGATTGGTTTCGTAAGGTCCTGGAATGTTGATGTAGGCGAGGTTCGCCTGATTGTACGGCGGGGACGCGGCCACCGACGCCTGCTCGGTGCCGGGAATGCTCACGAGATTCTTCTCGTCGAGAAACTGTCGCAGCGTGGCCAGCTGCCGTATGGCGCCGTTGACCGGCCCTTCCGGCGATTTGTTCGCCTGCACGCGCCGCGTGCACTCCTTCGGCGTCTGACCCGGCGCGAAACGCTCGCAGGCGGATCGCAGCGCGGCGAGATTGCGCTCGAGATCTGCGCGGCCCACGCGTTCGAGCTCCGCAACGGGAACGGCGACGCGCTCGGTGGACCAGAGCATTTCCCGGAAGAGCTCCGGGCCCATGACGAAGCCTTCGGTCGCCGACGCACGCTGCGACTCGAACCATTCCGCCAGGGCGCGAAACGCCACCACGGCGCTGTCGTTCGCTCTGCGGAAATCCGCCTGCAACTGCGGATCACCGACGGTCGCGAAGACCTTCGGTACGTCGTCGGCAAAAAAGGAGGCGAAACCTGCAAAGCCACTCTTCCCGCGATCCACGAAGGTGCGCGGCATGGGAGTGCGGAGATTGCCGCGAATGTGCCGCGCGGCGGCGGGGAGCGCCCGCGCGTAGGCGACGTAGGCGCGCATGCGCGTGGCGAGCGGTGCGTAGCCGCGACTCAGATACACGTCGGGATCGAGTGAATTGATGTAGTACGCCGGGTTTCGGTGCGGGAAGTCGGCGCGCTCCAGCCAGAACAGGTCCCCGTCGGCCTGCGCCACCAGATACGCGCGCTCGAAACGCTGCCTGGCGTCGAGGCTGGTCGAGTCAAACGCCAACGCTCTCTGCCGCCAATCGCGCAGTCGCGCTCCCTCCCGACGCAGTCCCTCCGCGCTCCAATCGGGCAGCTGGCCATCGAACTCGTGCCGCCCAGCCAGCACCGCCGCGTCCGGCCGCGCCGCAAAGAACGCGTCGAGATACTGCGTCACGAACGCATCCCAATCGCCACTCCGCAGCACGACCGGGTTGGGCACGGGCGCCTGAACGCATGCCGCCAACAGTGACACACCGAGGAGGACGGCGGCGCATCGAGCGCCCGCGAAGCGCAGTCCGCGCGGCTGAATACAGGGCATTTGGCTCTCCGAAACGAGACTTTGGGCCAGGGAACATATGGCGGCCCGGTTATCGCAATCACTATGCGTTGGCCACACGCTGGAGTATGCGGGTTTCCGCCCCTGTCGGCGAGGGGGGACCCGGCGGCTGCTTCCCGCAAAAACATGTGACACAAGGGGAAGCTGCTCGTCATCCGCTTGGACGTTGTGGCTCCCCCACGTTGTTCCGCACGCCCACCCTACCCGGAGCGATCCATGTCTGCCTCGCTCAGGCACATAGCAACCAAGCCCCGACTCGGCGATACCATCTGGACGCTCGCGCGCTGGTACGCGGCGAAGATGAACGAGTCGCAGTTCGCTACAGATCTCCGCGACTGGAAGTTGCCGCGGGAGCGGTACCTCTCCTTCGTCGCCGGCATGTATCCGAGCGTCGTCGGATTCAATCGCTCGCTCATCCGCAGCATTGCCAAAGTAGACCACGTACGCCGGTCCATCTTCGTCAAGGCACTGGCCGAACAGCTGCGCGAGGAGCAGTCGCACAACCAGCTGTGGCGTGAGAAGATGGATGCCTACGGTCTGGACCACGCCGCTCTGTACGATGCGTTCGAGAGCTACATGGCCCGATTCACTCCGGACGAGCTCGACAGGATGACGCTCGACGTGCTCGACGCACTGACGGACGACCTCGGCAACGTTGCGCCGGGCTGCTTTCCCGATGCTGAGTTCCCGGAGCCGGTGCTGGCTCTGTATCACTACCTCTGGATGAGCGCCTCCAGCGAGGATGTGGACTACTGGGAGCATTACGCCAGTCAGAGCAGCATTGAAGTCATCATCTTCGACGTTGTCTCGACGTCCGTGTACCCGGGCGTCTGCGGCAATCCGGAGCTGGATGGCGGCCCGGTGTCGCTCCGCTGGTGGAGCGAGCACGCACGTCAGGGAGCGCCTGAGCCCGGCATGCGCAGTGACGAAGAGAAGCATCTCGAACTCGCACAGATCATGCTGAATCGAAACGACATCCCTGCGATGCTGGAGCGGCGGGTCGCCACACGCGCTGACGACACGATGCGACTGTTCGCGGCGACGCTGTTGTATCACGATCTCGTTCCCGACGGGTTCCCCGTCGATCGGTACCGCAAGCACCCGACGCGCTGAGGGCAACACGATCGTGCTTCCGTGGATTTCCCGGCGACAATCGTTAGCCGATGCGGCCCCCGCGCCACTCACTCCCGCCGCGATCGCGGAATCACCCGACGCCATTCTGGTCATCGGACTGGATGCGCGAATACTGCACGCCAATGAAGCAGCGGCGGCAGTATTCGCTCGTCCGTTGGACGTCCTGCGGCGCACGGCGATTGACAGGTTAGTTCCCCGCGACGAGCGCACGACTTTCCTCGATCGGGCGCGCGAGGTACTGGACGGCATCCCCCGGCGCTTCGAGGTCCGCTTCATTGCCGGGGGCGGGGAGGAGCGCATCGCTGCCGTCGCGGCGGCACCGTACCGCGCGGAAGACGGCAGCGTCATCGGCACCATCGCGACGCTGCGCGACATCACCGACGACGAGGTCGCGGCGGAAGAGCTGGCGCATTCCGAGTCGCGCTACCGGCATCTCCTCGATGGCGCGAGCGACGCGATCATGACGTTCGACGCGCTCGGCCGCTTCATGACGATCAACAAGGCCGGGGAGATCATCTCCGGCTACTCGCGCGACGAGCTGATCGGCCGGTACTTCGTGCCGCTGCTCCCCCTCGACCAGATGGCCCGCGCCGTGAAGGAATTCGCGCGCGCAATCTCGGGCGAGCCCGGCCGCTTCGACACGGTGATGCTGACCAAGAGCGGCGAGCGGCGCGACATCACCGTCATCTACTCATGCCCGCGGCGGACGCAGGAAGTCCTGTGCGTCGTGCGCGACATCAGCGATGAGCGACTGCTGCAGCAGCAGCTCTTCCAGTCTGAGAAGATGTCGGCCATCGGACAACTGGTGAGCGGCGTCGCGCACGAGCTCAACAACCCGTTGGCGAGCATTTCCGCCTTCGCGCAGCTCATGCTCGCCGACCAC
The DNA here is from genome assembly GCA_031398865.1 of Gemmatimonadota bacterium. GTDB lineage: Bacteria > Gemmatimonadota > Gemmatimonadetes > Gemmatimonadales > Gemmatimonadaceae > JANNOC01. The sequence continues at coordinate 7,822 of JANNOC010000465.1, forward strand.
ACGTTCCCGGGGAATCTTCGGCATTCCGCGGAGATCATCAGCGGCGAAGCACGGCGCGCGGCGAGAATCGTGCACAACCTCCTCACCTTCGCCCGGCAGCACAAGGCGGAGAAGGTGTGCGCCGACATCAATCGCGTGCTGGACGATACGCTCGAGCTGCGCACGTACGAGCTCAACGTGCGCGGCATCAGAGTGGACCGCGATTACGAGGACACGCCGCCGGAAACGATGGCGGACGTCTTCCAGCTGCAGCAAATCTTCCTCAACATCATCACCAACGCCGAACAGGCGATGATGTCGATGCCGAAGCAGCGTCACCACCGCCTCACCGTCCGGACGCGACAGACCGGTGCCATCATCCGCATCGAGATCGAGGACACGGGTCCGGGCATTCCCGCGGAATCGGTGGATCGCATCTTCAATCCTTTCTATACCACGAAGCCCGTCGGACAGGGTACGGGACTGGGACTGTCGATCTGCCTGGGCATCGTGGGCCAGCACCATGGCCGCATCTGGGCGGAGAACGTGCACGGCGGCGGCGCGCGCTTCTGTATCGAGCTGCCATACGTGCCGGCGGAGGGCGCGCCACTGCCGTTGGAAGTGGCGGCGATTCCCCACCCCGCGGCCGGACTGCGCGTTCTCGTCGCGGACGACGAGGTGGGGATTCGGCTCGCACTCGAGCGCTTCCTGGCACTTGGCGGTCACACGGTGGTCACGACCGGCAGCGGTACTGACGCGTTGCGACTCACGGCCGAGCAGCCGTTCGACGTGATCTTCCTCGACTTGCGCATGCCGGATATGTCCGGACAGCAGGTTTTCGAGTTGTGGCTCGCTGATCGGCCGGACATCGCGGACCGGGTGACCTTTATCACCGGCGACATCGTGAGCGACGACCTCCGGCATTTCCTGAGCGCGAGTGGTCGCCCCTACCTGTCGAAACCGTTCGATCTCGATTCCGTGCTGCAGCTGCTGCCGCAGCAGTCCGCACTGGCGGGCTGAGAAGTCGCAGGATCAGATCGGTCTGAGCAAATCGGTCAGCTCTATTTCGAACGCGCCCCCTGCCGCTGTCGGCGGGTGCCAGACGAGCCGCTCCGTTTCGATCCGCGGGAAGTCATCCGTCGGCGTCCAGATCTCCGCGGCACGAGCGTCGGGGTCGATGACCCAGTAGAGTGAGACACCCACGTCCTGATACAGCCGACGCTTCGTGAAGCGATCGGCACGCACACTGCTCGGGCTCAGAATCTCGGCGGCGAGAAACAGCGTGCG
>JANNOC010000514.1:0-3361 GCA_031398865.1 Gemmatimonadota bacterium
CGTGGCCGCACGACGACGTCGCGCGCATCGTGGATGCGTACCCGGCGGTCGAAGAGGTGGTCTGGGCCCAGGAAGAGCCGAAGAACATGGGCTCGTGGACCTACATCGCGCCGCGGCTGCGCGCGTCGACCGGCAACGCGATGGTCATTCGGTACATCGGCCGGGCGGAACGGGCCAGTCCCGCGGAAGGATACAAGTCGGCGCACGACATCGAGCAGGAGCGGGTCATCACGGAAGTACTCGACGTGCGGCCGCCGGCCGCGCGGCGCCGGCCAGGGGTCGCCGCGAAATCGTGAGGCACGGAACGGGGAACGGGGAGCGGAGAACAGGGAGCGGGCGCGGCCCCGCGATGTTCCGCGCAGGCTTCCGTGGGCGCTGCGTGCCGCGACTTCGGGTGCCGACGCGCGGGCTCGCGCTTGCGGTGGGGCTCGCACTCGTCGGAGGAGCTCCGCTCTCTCTCGCGGCGCAGGAGCGCGGCGGCGCCGCGCTCGGCCAGGCGGTGGGCGCCCTGGGATCGTCCATGCGGGTCCTGATCATCGGCGCGCATCCGGACGACGAGGATACGCAACTCATCGCGTGGCTCGCGAAACGCGCGCACGCCGAAGTCGCATATCTGTCACTCACGCGGGGCGACGGCGGCCAGAATATCATCGGCAGTGAGCTCGGTGAGGGGCTGGGCGTCATTCGCACCGAGGAGCTGCTCGCGGCCCGACGCGTGGATGGTGGCGGGCAGTATTTTACGCGCGCGTACGACTTCGGTTTCTCCAAGAGCGCGGAGGAAACGTTTCAGCACTGGCCTCGGGACACGCTGCTGACCGATGTCGTCACCGTCGTGCGTGTCTTCCGCCCACACGTCATTGTGAGCGTGTTTTCCGGCACGCCGCGCGACGGGCACGGACAGCATCAGGTGGCGGGTCTGCTCGCGCGTGAGGCGTTCGACGTCGCCGGTGACTCCGTGCGTTTTCCGCGCGCGCGCACCGCGGGACATCCGCCGTGGACCGTGACGAAGCTCTACCGCGGCGCGCGTTTCTCGCCCGAGCTGGCGACGCTCCGGATCAACGTCGGCGAATACGATCCGCTGCTGGGGCGCTCGTACGCGGAGATCGCGGGTGAGAGCCGGTCGCAGCATAAATCGCAGGAGTTCGGCAACTCCGCGTCACCAGGTGTCGCGTGGGATCACGTACGACTCGAGGCCACACGGGCGCCGGCCGCGCCCGTCGGCGGAGAACGATCGTTGTTCGACGGCGTGGACACGACCTGGACGCGATTTCGCACGCGACTGGCAGCTGGTTCGGCTCGCGCGGCGCTGGACTCCCTTCCGGGCGCCATCGCGCGCGTCTCCGCGTCGCTCGATCTCTCGCGGCCCGTGACGGACCTACGGGCGCTGGTTGCGCTCTCGCGTCTCACGCAGCGGCTGTGCGCGTCGCCGAGACTGACGTGCGCCGAGGTGGGAGGAAATGCGCTGGTCAGCACATTGCCGTCGGCCGAGATGGCGGACGCGGACCGTTCGCTCGCGACGTTGTCGCGCCGCGTGGCCACCGCACTGCGTCTCGCGGCGGCGGTCGAGGTCGTGGCGACAGTGGAACGCGCGACGCTCGCGCGCGGCGACAGCATCGCCGTCGATGTCGCCGTGTACAATCGCGGAAAGGCGACGGTCCGGCTGCGCGGGTTCAGTGTCGATGGCAGCGACGCGGGACGAGCGCGGCGGGAAGATCTCGCGAGCGTCGCCATCGCTCCGGACAGCGCGCTCCGGTGGCGCTATTGGGCGCACGGCGCGCGCGATACCCAGCCGTGGTGGTTGAGCGACGCTCGCCAGGGAGACCTGTTCGGCCCGTCACTGTCGGCGATCGTGCCCGGCGCGAGCGAGGCGGCGCGAGCGGGCGGTGGGGTCTCGGACCTCGCCGAGACCGGGCGTGCCCCAAGCGCCCGAGTGACGGCGCTGTTGGAGTATGACCAGGGGGTGTTCTCCGCCAGCGCCGCGGTAGCGCACCGGCGGTCGGAGTTCATTCGAGGAGAAACGCGCCGCCCCCTCTTCGTGGCGCCGCTCATCGCGATTACCGTCGGCAACGAGCTTCAGGTGGCACGCGCGGGCGTGGATCTCCGCCGCGACGTGCGCGTGCGACTGCGCTCCGCGGCGGCCGACACGCTCGATGTCGTCGTCGCACTAAAACTTCCCGACGGCCTGCGCACCCCCGCACCGCGGCGGTCGCTGCGACTGCTACCGGGCGCCACGATGTCCCTCGACTTCGTTGTGACCGGGCGGCTGGCGCAGGGCCGGCATCTGCTGTCCGCGACGGCGACGGCGCGTGGCGCGATCTTCCACACCGGCTATTCCAGCATCAGCTACTTGCACCTGCGCCCGCAACTGATGTATCGCGACGCCGCCATCGCCCTGCAGGCGATCGACGTCAACGTGCCCGCGGGATTGACTGTGGGCTATATCCCTGGCGGCAGCGACAACGTCGCGCCGGTGCTGCAGCAACTGGGCATTCCGCTCACCATCATCGAGCCCGCATCGCTGCGCGACGCCGACCTCTCGCGCTACACGGCAATCGTGGTGGGTCCGCGTGCCTACGAGTCGCAGATCGGCCTGGAGGATGCGGGCGCGCGCGCGTTGGCCGAGCATAACGAGCGATTGCTCGACTTCGCGGCACGTGGTGGAGCGCTCGTGGTGCAATACGGGCAATACGAGCTGCTCGCGCCGGGGATCATGCCGTATCCGATTACGATCAACCGGCCGCACGATCGCGTGACGATCGAGGATGCGCCGGTGCGGCTGCTCGATGAGACCGCGCAGCTGTTGCGATATCCCAACCGCATCACGTCCGCCGATTTCGCGGGGTGGGTGCAGGAGCGCGCGCTGTACATGCCACGGACGTTTGCGCCGGAGTACGCCGCGCTGCTTGAAATGACGGACCCGGGCGAGCCGCCGAAGCGCAGTGCCGTTCTGGTCGCGCTACTGGGGAAAGGGATCTACGTGCACACGTCGCTCGCGTTCTTTCGGCAGTTGCCGGCCGGTGTGCCCGGGGCAACGCGTCTGTTCGTGAATCTGCTCTCGGCGCAGCCGGCGTCGGGTGGTGGGGCGGTCGCGTCGCCGGCGACGCCGGAGTCGCGGTGAGGACCCGGTGCGCTACTACCCTCGCCATCGCGTGCATGGGAACGCTCGCGTGCGGCGGCGGCGACGGTCGCCGCGTTCTCACAGTGTACTCGCCCCACGGCAAGGACCTGCTGCTCGCCGCCGAGACTGCATTCGAGTCCGTGCACCCGAGCATCGATGTCCAATGGGTGGACATGGGCTCGCAGGAAGTGCTCGATCGTGTGCGTGCCGAAGCGGCCAATCCGCAGGCTGATGTCTGGTTTG
>JANNOC010000542.1:0-2389 GCA_031398865.1 Gemmatimonadota bacterium
CGAGCGTCGAACGCAGTGCGTCGACCGGCTGCGGGCTGCGCGCGTCCACGATCGTTTCGGTGTCGAGCGCGACGTGGCCCGCATCGCGCGCCCTCGCCACGACGCGGTGCATGGCTTCGATCGTGTCCGCCGTCTCGTAGCGAGGCGCCGGCGCGGCGGATGGAGTTGCAGCCGTAATGACGGCGGACGGAGGGGAATCAGCGGATGGGGCGGCGGCCGCGACGCCCTTGGCCATTCCATGGAACTCGAGCTCGATGTACAGGGCGCGGAGCCGCGCGTTGTCGGCCTCGCCGACGGCAAGACGCTCGAGCTCGAGCGCGATCGGGAGGTCAGCGCGAATGGTAACGAGCTGCTTGGACAGACGCGCCCGGCCGGCGTGCTCCAAAAGCGCTTCGCGCGGGCGCTTCTTGGTGATGCTGCTGGCATTCTCGAGAATGCGTTCCAGCGATCCGAATTGCGCGACGAGCTCGCCCGCGGTCTTGTCGCCAATGCCCGGAACTCCCGGCACGTTGTCCGAGGAGTCGCCGACGAGCGCGAGATAGTCGACGACCCGCTCCGGCGGGACACCAAGCCGCTCCGCACCGTTCTCCACTCCGACCCACTGCTCCTCGACGCCGGCCGGTCCACCGCGGCCGGGATTCAGCAACCAGACACCGGGGCGCACGAGCTGCTGAAAATCCTTGTCACCGGAGACGACAACGACGTTGACGCCGCGCGCCACACCCAGCGCGGCGAGGGTGCCGATCACGTCGTCGGCTTCGTAGCCGTCCAGCGTGAGCACGGGAAAGCGATACGCCTCCAGAAGCTCGCGGATGCGATCCATTCCCCGGTCGAAGTCGGCCTGAAGATCTTCGGTCAGTTTTTCGCGAGTCGCCTTGTACGCCGGATACACCTCGTGCCGGAAAGACAATCCCGAGTCGTGCACCCAACCGATGTATTCCGGCTGATGCTGCTGCAGCAGACGCTGCACGAAGTTGGCGATCCCCCAGACGGCCGAAGTGTTTTCGCCGCGACTGGTCGTCAGCGGGCGAGAAATCAGCGCGTAGAACGCGCGATAAATCAGCGCGTAGCCATCAACGAGGAAGAGTCGCGGGGAGGCAGGGGGCTGCATGCCGAAAAGTGCTCGGCGCGGCGGGGGAATACCAGCGTCGCGGCGGAAGATCGCGATCCCGTTCTCGGCCGAGCCATTCGCGACGGAGCGAGTGTTCTTCGCTCCCCCTAACGCCACCGCCTGCCGTGAGGGCAGGCGGAGACACGATCGAACGGACTTACGAGACGTGAGCCAGCGGACGTTACACTCGTTGAACGTTGGCTGCGTGCAGGCCTTTCTCGCCGGTGAGAATCTCGAACTCCACTTCCTGTCCCTCGGCGAGCGTCTTGAACCCTTCCATCGTGATCGCGGAGAAGTGCACGAACACGTCGTCACCACCCGCCTGCTCAATGAAGCCGTATCCCTTGGCGTCATTGAACCATTTCACTTTCCCCCTGGCCATTCGAGCTGCCTCCTGCAAATGAACGCACGCCTGCACTTGCTGGTGCTGGGCAAGCCGGTCGGCTTGCGGCCCTTATATAGAAATGCCCGGCGCGTTTGTCAAGAGAAGAGCTTGTGCCACAAGACGATAGTCGCGCCCACCGCGACAACGATCCGGAGATTGTCATCCAACGGACGCTCTGGAAACTCCGCCACCGCGGCAGCAACTGCCGCGGCGAGCGCGACTCCCGCGGCGAGGTGCGCCACGAAAAAGGCGCCAAGACCCGTGGCAACCGCGCAGGCGAGCGAGCCTTCCAAAGACTTCGAGCGGCCCGCTCGCCGCCGTCCGAACGTGCGGCCCACGAGGGCGGCCGCCGCGTCGCCGACGGTGACCGCCCACATCGCGGCAATCGCCGCCGGTACAGGAAGCAGCGCGGCGGCGAGTAGCAGCGCGAGGATCAGCCATGTGGCGCCGGACAGCGCGCGATACTCGTGCTCGCGCAACAACAGCCCGGTCGCCCCAACGAAGACCTCGCGCGCACGGCGCGAGCGTCGGCGTGCCAGCTCGACCAGGAGTGCGACGCCCGCGAGCACCGCCAGTACGCTGACGATCTGTCGCCGCGGCAATCCCGCGGCGTATGCGATCGGCACGGCGACGGCCGAGAGGTGCAGCAACTTGCGGGCGATCTCGCGCCGCAATTCGATACGCGGAGTCGCGGGCGCGATCGTCACGCGTGCTCGCGACCCGCTACAGCCGGGTCACCGCGACAGCAGCCGCCGCTGGACCACGCGAAACTGCTGCTCGCTCGACGGCGTGAGGCGCCACCGACTGAAACCCGATTGGTCCACGAAGGTGAGTTGCAGCGAATGCTCCCGGTACTCCCAGACCTGCGTCCGTCCGCGCGAGCTGATCTCGGA
>JANNOC010000552.1:0-1684 GCA_031398865.1 Gemmatimonadota bacterium
CGGAATGAACGGCGCATCCGAGCCCAGCGGGACTGGCAGTCCGCAGCAAATGTCTCGTTTTTCTTATGACGCGTTCTTGCTCCAGCTGTATCCGTGGCCTTCCGTGGCCTTCCGTGGTTGATAGGGCCCTTCCCAACCAGCACCCATGCTCCACCATGACCTGACCAGCTCGTGCATCAGCGCCTTTTACGAGGTCCACCGCGAGCTTGGCCACGGCTTCCTTGAGTCGGTGTACGAACACGCTATGGGCATAGCCCTGTCGAAGCGCGGTCTTGCCGTCGAGCGTCAGGTTCCCGTGAATGTCTTTTTCCGCGGCAGGACCGTCGGGGAATTTTTTGCTGACCTGCTGATAGAGGAACAAGTGATTGTCGAGCTCAAAGCTTGTCGCGCCCTCGCGCCGAGTCATGAAGCCCAACTCCTCAATTACTTGCGCGCAACGGCAATCGAAGTCGGCCTGCTCCTACATTTCGCCCCCAAACCAGTTTTCCGTCGCCTGATTCTGACCAACGATCGCAAACCGTATTACAGTCTCCGCAGCCTTCCGCGACCCTCCGAGGTCAACACTTCCTTGTCGGCCCCGTTGTGAGTTTCGAGGTCGGCACTCCGATCATCGACTCACGCTTTCGTGAGCCGATCGACCTCCGGCGTGACAATCGCGATTCGACGCGCAATGCAATCCAGCGGTGCCGGTGATGACTGCTGTGTCGCCAAACTGCGGTGAACCGCTTGAGAGAGTGAAGCGGTACGTCAAGAAACTTGATTGACCACGGAAGGCCACGGAAAGCCACGGAATGAACGGCGCATCCGAGCCCAGCGGGACTGGCAGTCCGCAGCAAATGTCTCGTTTTTCTTATGACGCGTTCTTGCTCCAGCTGTATCTGTGGCCTTCCGTGGCCTTCCGTGGTTAATAGGGCCCTCCCAAGCCAGCACCGATGGGACGCCGCCGAGGGTTCGTCTTCCCAGACGCCGGTCGAAGCGGACCGACGGGCTCGCCCAGCAACCGCCTAACGCGTCTCCGCCAGCGTCAGCAGCCGCTCCACCCCAACCCCTTCCGCCTCCGCCTGGAAGTTCAGCACCACGCGATGCCGCAGCACCGAAAGCGCGACGGACCGAACGTCATCCAGATCCGGGATCGGCCGACCGTCCATGGCGGCGCGCGCCTTGGCTCCCAGTACGAGATACTGCGACGCGCGCGGACCAGCGCCCCAACTGACGTATTTCTTCACGTCCGCGCTTGCGTCCGCGGCGTCGGGGCGCGTGGAGCGCGCCAGTTGCACCGCGTAGCGCACCACCGTCGGCGGCGCGGGGAGCCGTCGCACCAGGTGCTGCAGCTCGAGCAGACGCTCCGCACTCAGCACGCGCGTGATGGTCGTGGCGACGTCACCGGTCGTCGCCGTGACGATGCGCTCCTCGTCCTCCCGGGACGGATACCCAACGCGCAACTCGAACATGAAGCGGTCCAGCTGCGCTTCCGGCAGCGGGTACGTCCCTTCCTGCTCGATCGGATTCTGCGTGGCCAGCACGAAGAAGGGAGCGGGCAAGGCATGCGTGCGCCCCGCGGCCGTGACCGCGTGTTCCTGCATGGCCTGCAGCAGGGCGGCCTGCGTCTTCGGCGGCGCGCGATTGATCTCGTCCGCGAGCACCACGTTCGCGAAGATCGGACCGCGCACGAAGGTGAAGTGCC
>JANNOC010000622.1:0-1641 GCA_031398865.1 Gemmatimonadota bacterium
CGGAAGGCGCGTTCGCGGATACGCCGGCGGCCTTGCGGGAGCGGTATTTCAGTGCCGCGTCGCCGTTCACCGCCGCACCGGAGATCCGCGCCATGGTCAGCTTCGAACGGCGCGATCTCCTGAGTGAACTCCCGCCGTCGGGCGGCATGCATCTGATTCTCTGCCGCAATGTGATCATCTATTTTGACCGGGTGACCCAGGAGGCGCTCTTCGAGCGTTTCCACGATGCGTTGCTCCCCTCCGGGTATCTCGTCCTCGGGAAGGTCGAAACGCTGCTCGGGCGGTCACGCACCCTGTTCGCGCCGGTGGACGCGCGCGAACGCATTTTCCGGCGCCTGTGAACGAGATCCGCGTCAGGGTGGCGGACTACGCCGTAGATCAGGAGCCGGCAATCATCGCCACCATCGGATTGGGATCGTGCGTGGCGATCACCCTGTACGACGCCGCCGCGCGGATTGGCGGCCTCGCGCACATTCTGCTGCCGAACGAACTGATGTCGCGCGACGTGTCGAACCGCGCGAAGTTTCCCGCGACCGCGGTTCCGCTGCTGCTGGACGAGATGCGCGCGCGGGGCTCGAGGGGTGCTGTCACCGCAAAGATCGTTGGTGGCGCCAGCATGTTCGCGTCGCTGCTACCCCTGAGCGGAATCAACATCGGGGAGCGCAACGTTACCGCGACCTGCCAGGCGCTCGAGGCGGCGCGCATCCCGCTGCTCGCGCACGACACTGGCGGTGATTACGGCCGAAGTGTCTACCTGCACTTGAGCGACGGTCGCGTGTTCGTTCGCTCTCTCAGGATGGGCGACCGTGTCCTCTAGGCGCCACAGCGTGCTGGTCGTGGATGACAGCGCATTCATGCGGAAGGTCATCTCGGAGCTCGTTGCCGAGAGCGAGGAGTTTCACGTCGTGGGCACGGCGCGCAACGGTCAGGACGCCCTGAAACAGATTCACGCGCTGGATCCGGAGATCGTGACCCTCGATATCGAGATGCCGGAGCTGGACGGTCTCGATACGCTCGGCTACATCATGAGCGAGACGCCACGCGCGGTCATCATGCTCAGCGCGGCGACCACGGAGCGCGGCAACGATCCCACCTTGCGCGCGCTGGAGCTCGGCGCCGTGGATTTCGTTCGCAAGCCGTCCGGCCCGATCAGTCTCGACCTCGGGAAGGTGCGTGTTCAGCTGATGACGGCGTTGCGCGCCGCGACGCAGGTCAACCTGCGCTCTGTACCGATGCTGGTCCGCCCGCGGCTGCGTGACGAGGCGGTGGCGCGCATCGCGAGTACCAAGGGCGCGACGCGTGCCGTCGCGATCGCGTCGTCCACCGGCGGGCCCCGCGCGCTCGCCGAAGTGATTCCCATGCTGCCGCGCGCGCTTGGCGCCGCCGTGTTCGTCGTCCAGCACATGCCCAGTGGCTTCACCACCAGCCTCGCGGCGCGACTGGATTCCATGAGCCCGCTCGACGTGCGCGAGGCACGCAGTGGCGAGCCTGTGCTCAGCAACCGAGTGTACCTCGCGCCGGGGGGGTACCACATGCGCGTCGTACTCACCAGCGGCGTCCCCACGATCGCGCTGGACACCGACGCGACCGAGCGGAAGAGTGGATCCGCCGCCGGCCGCACTCCCCAGACCGCGGCGCTCG
>JANNOC010000599.1:0-2276 GCA_031398865.1 Gemmatimonadota bacterium
ATCCTTGAAGGATTTGTACCTTTTCAGGGATACACGCCTCGCAGACCGGAACCGGATCGTGCATCACGTGCCAGCATCGCATCGCTTATCGTCGTTTCGCTTCTCCGCGCTCGCGGCAATCGTATCCGCCGCTGTTGTGCTGGCTGCGCAGCCCGCGCGCGCCGAGGCGCTGATCGTTGTCGACGCGGAATCCGGCAGGGTGCTCCACCAGGAGAACGCGACCTATCCCTGGTACCCGGCGTCCGTCACCAAGCTTATGACCATGTATGTCGCGCTGAAGGCGGTGAAGGAAGGCCGCATGCAGCTCGACACACTGCTCACCGTATCGCCGATCGCGGCGTCGCAGGCGCCGTCGAAGATGGGCTTCAAGCCCGGCACCACGGTGACGCTCGAGAACGCGCTGGCGATGATGATGGTCAAGTCCGCCAACGACATGGCCGCGGTGATCGCCGAAGGCGTCTCGGGCTCGATCGAGAAATTCGCCGACGAGATGAACAGGAACGCGCTGCGGATCGGCATGACACAGACGAGTTACGTCAACCCGAACGGCCTGCCGGCGGACGGGCAGATCAGCTCGGCGCGCGACATGGCGATGCTGGCGCGCGCGATCATCCGCGACGTGCCCGAATACGAGTACTTCACCCACATTCCGGCGATCCGCTTCGGCCGCCGCGTGACACGCAACTTCAACAGCCTGATCGGCCGCTACCCAGGCGCCGACGGCATGAAGACCGGCTTCATCTGCGCCTCCGGCTTCAATCTCGTCGCCTCGGCCTCGCGCAACGGCAAGCGGATCATCGCGGTCGTGCTCGGCGCGCCGTCATCGCCGGTCCGCGCCGCGAAGGCCGCGCAGCTGCTCGAACGCGGCTTCAGCAAGACGTCCGGCCTATCGTGGCTGCAACCGTCGCTGGGCACGCTCGCGTCGATGGAACCGATCGCCGCCGAGCCGCCGAACCTGCGCGACGACATGTGCGGGCCGAAACGCAAGCGCCCGGGCATTTCCGTATCCGACGACGACAACGTCGCGCTCGCGGCGGGCGGCGCCAATGGCAGCGAGGCCGGCGATTCCAGTTTCACCCTGTTCTCGACGGCGGCCGCAACCGGCTCGATGAAACCTTCCGAAATGCTGGCCCTGGCGCCCGCGGCCGCAGAACCGATGGTCGTCTATACCGGAGCGAAGCGCACGGGCGCGGCCCTGGTCGCAGCCGTTGCCGCCGACGAGGCGAGCCAGACGGTGCGCGGCAAGAAAGGCAAAAAGCAGCGCGTGACGGTCCGGATCGCGGCAAAACCGGATCCGAAGGCAGACGCAAAGCCTGCTGCGAAACCTGCCGCGCAAAAGCAGGCCGCGAAGAACACCGCCGATCCGAAGCCAGCACCGCCGAAGCCGGTGCAGGCCAAGGACGCCAAGAAGGACGGCGCCAAGAACGTTGCCGCCAAAACCATCGCCGCCGCAAAGCCTGTGGCGGCCAAGCCGAAGTCCGGACCCAAGGACGCCGCCAAAAACTGACGGCGACCCCGCCTCTTTTTTGCGCGGGGCGCGCGCTTGCCTCTCGCGTGTTGCAGCGCCGCGATCAGCGATAACCATTGAACCACAATCAGGCGCGGCCTGATGCCCGGCGGAGTTGTGGGCGCTTGCCACATCCACCGTCATTCCCGATACTGGCTCCCAAGCATACGAGCCCCGTCCGGTGATCGACGAAGGGGCCTGATCATTATTCAAGGGAGAGACCCATGGACCGCATCTGGCTCAAGAAATATCCGGCCGGCGTGCCCGCCGATATCGACACCAATCAATACAACTCGCTCAGCGAACTGCTCGAGGAGAGCTTCAAGAAATTTGCCGACCGCAGGGCGTTCATCTGCATGGACAAGGCGATGAGCTATCGCGAGCTCGACGAGATGTCGACCGCGCTCGGCGCCTACCTGCAGGGCCTCGGCCTGAAGAAGGGCGCGCGCGTCGCCATCATGCTGCCGAACATCCTGCAGAACCCGGTCGCCTCCGCCGCGATCCTGCGCGCGGGCTTCACGGTCGTGAACGTCAACCCGCTCTACACGCCGCGCGAGCTCGAGCATCAACTCAAGGATTCCGGCGCGGAAGCCATCATCATCGTCGAGAATTTCGCAATCACCCTGCAACAGGTGATCGCCAAGACGCCGGTGAAGCATGTGATCGTCGCCTCGATGGGCGACCTGCTCGGCTTCAAGGGCGTGATCGTCAATTTCGTCGTGCGCCGCGTGAAGAAGATGGTGCCGGCGTTCTCGCTGCCGCAGGCGGT
>JANNOC010000720.1:0-2309 GCA_031398865.1 Gemmatimonadota bacterium
GCATGTCCTTCGTTCGAGCGTCTGCCGAGGAAGCCGGCCGTGACCCCGACGCGATCGAGGTCATGGCCGCCGCGCCCGCCTACGTGAGCGACGACCTCGCCATGGCTCGCGACAGGGTCCGCTGGTTCCCGGCCCTCGTCAGCAACCACGTCGTCGATCTCATCAACAAGTATCCGAAGGACGAGCTTCCCGAGGCCCTGTGGAAGTACGTGGAGAGTCGCGAGGGCTACAACTACCTCCACCACGCCGAGGTCGGCAGCGACAACGCGCAGTTCGTGAGTGACGAGATCACCGATCGGTTCGCCATCATCGGTCCGGCCTCGGCCCATCGCGAGCGGCTCGCGGAGCTCCGCGAGGCGGGCGTCACGCAGTTCAACATCTACCTCATGAACGGCGACGAGGAAGCGCAGGTCGACGCGTACCGCGAGATCGTCGGCGAGCTGGCCGCCGTCGGCACCTGACCATGCGAACGTCCGACGGGCTGCTGGTCGTTGAGCCGGACGAGGGACGAGCCGACGGCGACATCACGGTGAAAGTGGACTCGAGCGACACAGGCGCTGGGTGGGGAGTCGTCACCGTCCTCGGCAGTCGCGGCACCAGCGGGCGGACGCACCTCCACCCGGGACAGCCGGAGGCGTTCTTCATCCTCGAGGGCGAGGTCGAGCTGTGGGGGCAGGAGAGCGTGACGGCCCTCGGGCCAGGTGCGTTCGTTTTCGTGCCGCCGGACACGGAGCATGCGCTGAAGGTCATGACCGATCGCGCCCGCTGGCTCGCGATCTGGCCCGCGGAGCTCGAGCGGGTCCCGGGCACCCGCCGCATTCCGGAGTGACCTGACACCTACCGCGAGGTCGTCGCCATCGCCACCAACTAGAGGGGGCACGACCCGAGGGGACGCGCTCTTCGCGTTACGGCCATCTCGGTCGGTACTCCTTTCGAAACGCATGTGCTCGGTCCTCTGGGCTGTGGGAGCCGACGCCACAACGATCACGGCCACGGCAGTTCAGCCCTCGGCCGCTCGCAATGCGGCCTTGTGGGCGCGCTTGCCGGCCTGGTACTCAGCGAGCGCCGCCGCCGAGTCGACGTCGCCGAGAGTGGGATAGGCGGGAAGCGCCTCCTCGATGCCGGGTAGCCGCACGCCGAGGAGTTTGGCCAGAACGGCGGTGAGCGAGCGCACCTTCATGTCGCCGAAGCCGGGAAGTGCGGCGATGCGTCGCTGGAGGTCTCGGCCGTCGGACGCATCGGTCCAGAGGCGGGCGGCGTCTCCGTCGTAGTGCTCGGTGATGAACGAGGCCAGCTCGGCAACGCGCTTCGCCATCGCTCCGGGGAAGCGGTGAATCGCCGGGGGACCCTTCGAGGCCGCCTCGAGGCGCGACGCGTCCATGGCCGCGAGCTCGCGAGCGTCGAGCGTCCCGAGGCGCGCGAGCAGCACCTTCGGTCCCGAGAACGCCTTCTGAACGGGCACCTGCTGGTCGAGCGCGAAGCCGATGAGGAGCGCCATCGGCTCGCTCACCAGCAGCCTATCGGCCTCGTCGTCACCGGTGAAGTGCAGTCGGTCGGTTCCGGTGGAGGTGGCCATGTCGCGATGGTACGCCCTGTAGGATGGCGCCTCACTTCGGGCACTGAACGACACCGCCACGCCCCCCGCCGCAGGAGGTACCGATGCGCACGTTGATCAAGGGTGGAACCGTCGTCAACGCCGATGCCTCCACGTCTGCGGACGTGCTCGTCGATGGAGAGACCATCGCGCTGATCGGCACCGACCTCGACGCAACGGCCGACCGAACGATCGACGCTTCCGGCAAGCTCGTCATCCCCGGCGCCATCGACGTCCACACGCACATGGAGCTGCCGTTCGGCGGCACCTTCGCCAAGGACACCTTCGAGACCGGGACGCGGGCGGCCGCGTTCGGCGGCACGACCACGATCATCGACTTCGCCGTTCAGGGCAAGGGGCAGGCACTCCGCGAGGGCCTCGACGCCTGGCACGCAAAGGCGGAGGGGAAGGCCTGCATCGACTACGGCTTCCACATGATCATGAGCGATGTCACCGACGCCACGCTCGCTGAGATGGACACGCTGGTCGGTGAGGGCATCACCGACTTCAAGCTGTTCACCGCGTATCCCGGCGTGTTCTTCTCCGACGACGGCGCCATCTTCCGGGCCATGCAGCAGACCGCCAAGAACGGCGGGCTGATCATGATGCACGCGGAGAACGGGCTGGCGATCGACGTGGTGGCGGCCCAGAACGCCGAGGCCGGCAACACCGATCCCTACTACCACGGCGTCTCGCGCTCGCCGATCCTGGAGGG
>JANNOC010000611.1:0-6450 GCA_031398865.1 Gemmatimonadota bacterium
CGCCGCAGGCGCCGGAGAGCGCGCGCGTTCGGGCCGCTCTCGCGTCGGCGAACGAGCTGCGTGCGCGTCTGGAAGAGCATGCCAATGTCTGACGACGTCCGCCGCTGGAGCGACGAGCTCGCGCGCGATCCCTCGAGCCACGTGTTCCTCAACCTGGGCGAGGCGCTGCGGCGGCAGGGGCAGACGGCGATGGCGCTCAAGGTGGTGCTGCGCGGTCTGGAACGGCATCCGCAACTCGCCCCCGCGCATGATCTGCTCGCCCGCATCGCCGTGGATCGCGGAGAGCTGGAGCGCGCATTCGATGAATGGGACATCGTCTTGCGACTTTCGCCGGACAACGCGGGCGCGCGCAAGGGGATGGGCTTCCTCTGCTTTCAGCAGGGGAGGCTCGCCGAAGCGGAGCGGCATCTCAGCGCCGCCGCGAACGGCGATCCAGCCGATGCGAGTATTGCCTCTGCGCTGGCGCATGTGCGCGATTCACTGGGAGCGCCACCCAGTGTGCCGCAACACGAGGCGGACGCGCCTCGCGCCGGCGCACCGGCGGCGGGCGGGCAGGACGCGCGAACGGTCTTTGCCGGCGTGATCGGCGAAGGGTATCAGACGGCGCTCCTCCTCGATGGCGATGGACTGGTGCTCGCGGGAGCCTATGTCGCGCCCGACGGTCGCGACGTCGCGCAGGAGGTGGGGGCACAACTCAGCGGCGTGAGTGACGAAGCGCAGCGCGCCATGCGGCATCTCGAACTGGGTGCCTGGAGCTCCATCGTCTTCGAGACGGACGCGGCGATCGTCGCGATGGCGCCGGCGCCACGGGGCGGCGGGTTGCTGCTGGTTGCCGCGGCGCGCGATACGCCCCTCGGCTTTGTGCGCCGATTACTGGGCCGCGTGAGCGACCGGGCGCGGCAGTGGTTGGAGGATGGCGCATGAGTTCTCGGTCGCCGTTCTCCGAGATGCTCGCGACGCTGATCCGTCAGCGCGGCGTGGTCGGGAGCATGGTCGTGAGCGAGAGCGATGGGATCGTCGTCGATTCCAACCTGCAGATCGGCGTCAAGGGAACAGTCGTCGCGGCGCTGGCCGCATCGCTGTACCGCAAGGCGCGGCTGTCGGCCTCCGCCGCGGGTCTCGGCGAGGCCACGTTTCTGCAACTCGAGGCCGAGCGCGGGCGTGTCTTCGCGATCGGGCGGAACGATTTGGTGATGGTCACGGTGGCGGAAACCCGGGCGAACATTGGCTTGATTCGCGTCGCGATGCTGCGCGCGCTCGAGGACGGTGGCCTCGGATGACGATCGCGGTTGTCGAACCCTGGGTGGAGGAGCCGCTCAAGCGCTTCGTCAGTGAAGCGCGTGTGCTGCTTGCCCTGCTGCTGCACCCCAGTGGCCAGGTGCTGGCACAGCACGGGTTCACGCGCGCGATGGATGTGATGTCGGCATGCGCGTTGGCGGCGGCCATTCACGCGTCGGCGGGCGAACTGGGGCGGCAGCTGGAAGGCAAGCCGTTCGCGGGACTGCATCACGCGGGACGGGAGCGGCAGATATTTCTCGCGCCGGTGGCGACCGCGCGCGGGCAGTACATTCTGCTGACGGTGTTCGATCGGGAAAGCTCGCTCGGGTTGGTGCAGTTGTACTACGGAGAGTTTCAGGCGCGGCTCGCCGCGGCCGCTCCGGCGGCTCCCGAGCCGGCCGTCGTGCTCGCGGAGAACTTCGAGGGAGAGCTGAATCGGAATCTGGCCGTGCTCTTTGGCCGCGGGTGAGCCGCACCGCCGTCCGTCGCACACACTCGTCAGGCATGTACACGCAACGATACCCAACACCTACGCTCTGTGTCACTCGTTAACTACTCGACCCGAGAAATCACCTGCAAGATCGTCTACTACGGCCCGGGGCGGTCGGGAAAGACGACGAATCTGCATTACATCTACGGGCAGGTGCCGAGTGACCGGAAAGGGAAGATGGTGTCCCTGGCCACGCAGACCGACCGCACGCTCTTCTTCGATTTTCTCCCGCTGGACCTCGGGATGATTTCGGGGTTCACGACGAAGTTCCAGCTGTACACCGTGCCAGGGCAGGTGTACTACCAGACGACGCGCAAGCTGGTGCTGCAGGGTGCCGATGGCGTCGTGTTTGTCGCGGACAGTCAGGCGCGCCAGCTGGATGAAAACATCGAGAGCATGCAGGACCTGCACGCCAACCTTGCCGAGCACGGCATTGATGCGCGCACGGTGCCACTCGTGATTCAGTACAACAAGCAGAATCTGCCGCGCGATCTGATTCTCACGGTGGACGAGCTGGACGATGGGCTGAATTTCCGCGGCGTGCCGTACTTTGCCGCCGACGCGCTGCACGGTCCCGGCGTCTTTGAGACGCTGCGTGGTATTTCGGAGCTCGTGCTGCGACGGCTCAGCGCGCCCATGAGTGCGTCGGAGCGTTAGGTGACGTTCGACGGTCGCCTGCGCTTCGAGAACTTCGTCGTCGGCTCCGCCAATCGCCTGGCCGTCGCCGCGGCGCGCGCCGTGGCCGAGGCGCCCGGCGCGGTCTACAACCCGCTCTTCGTCTACGGCGGCTCGGGCCTGGGCAAGACGCATCTCCTCGCGGCCATCGGCGCCTTTGCCTCCGAGCTCCAACCGGGGCTCGGGGTGGAATACGTGACGCTGGACGAGTTCGTGGAGCAGCTGCACGCGTCCATTTCCACGGGCACGGCGGAAACGTTCAAGCAGCGCTACCAGCGGGTCGACCTGCTGCTGCTGGACGACGTGCAGTTTCTCACGGGCCGGCGCGAGACACAGAGTGAATTGCTGCGTCTCTTCAACGCCATGCAGGGCAGCGGACGGCAGATCATTCTGACGAGCGACCGGTCGCCGAGCGACATCGCGGACGTGGACGAGCGTTTGATCACGCGACTTTCGGGTGGGCTCACCGTGGACATCGGTCCGCCGGACTACGAGACCCGCGTCGCGATCGTGCGCAACAAGTGCGATGAGCGCGGTGTGTCCTTCGCGCCGGGCGTGATCGAAGAGCTCGCGCGCACCGACTTTGGCAACGTGCGCGATCTGCAGGGCGCGCTCAACCGTCTCGTGGCGCAGCAGACGCTGGGCGGTGGCGCGGTGCGGGTGAGCGACGTGCGCGAGGTGGTAGGCGAGCGCGACGCAGTGCCCGCCGAGCCCGCGCACCTGCGCGGCGGCGGCGGCGAGTTTCAGAGTTTCCTCTCCGATATGGCGTTGGCGGTTGCGCAACACGTCGAAAGCTGGAAAACGCGTCTTGGGGAAGCGATTGCGTTCTGGAGCGGCGAAGGGTATCGCGTCGCCGTGCTCGAGCGCGCCTTACGACTGCCGCACGAGCCGGATGTGGAAGGGCTGTTGATCACGTACGTGGCGGCGATCGAGCATCTCCGCGCGCTGGAGGCGCAGGCGTTCGCGATCGATCCTGCTCTCGGGGCAAGCGAAGCGTTTCGCGATCCCGAGCGGGTGCCGGAGGCGGAAGATCTGGTGGAGCGCGCGCTGGCCGGTGACAATCCGCCACCCGGCCCATCGTCCGCGTTCAGCCGAATGACCTTCGAGGTCGGCCCCTCCAACCAGCTGGCGGTCCGTGCCGCCGAAGCCGTCGTCGAGGAACCCGGGCGGCGGTACAACCCGCTCTTCATTCATGGCCCCAGCGGAGTCGGCAAGACCCACCTCATCAACGCGCTCGGCAACGAGATGATCGAAGCGAGCGGCGGCGCCACGCGGGTGTCCTGCGTGGGCGCGCAACTCTTTATTGACGAGTTGATCGGGGCGCTGCAGGACGGCGAGGTGGAGCGCTGGCGCGCGCGCTACCGCGCGGCCGACCTTCTCATTCTGGACGACGTGCACTTCGTCGCGGGCAAGGAGCGGACGCAGGAAGAGCTCTTCCACGTCTTCAACGCGATGCACTCGCTGGGAAAGCAGATCGTGCTCTCGAGCGATCGTCCGCCGAAGGAACTGGACCAGCTGGAAGAACGCTTGCGCTCGCGCTTCGAAGGCGGGCTGGTGGTGGCGATTCAGCCGCCGGATCATGGGTTGCGCGAGAAACTGTACGCGCGCTTTCTCGCCCACGCCGATGTGGACGCGTCGCCGCAGCTGCTCGCGTATCTCGCGGAACGGCACGTCGCGAGCGTGCGGGAGCTGCATGGGATCGTGCACCGGCTGGTCGCGGCGGCGGATGTCTCCGGCGCCGAAATTTCGCTGTCGCTGGCACGCGCGGAATTGGAGGGCGCGGGCACGGCGCCCGTCCCGGCGCCCGCTCCGCGGCACATCGCCGGCGACGCCTTTTTTCTCGATGACGAAAAGGTCGTCTGGGACTGGCCTGACATCGGCGCCCGCGTGATCGAGGAGCTGCGCTGATGGCGATCAAGGGAAGCCTCAAGGAAGCTAGCCTCCCCGACGTCCTGCAGCTGCTCGCGATGGGGAAAAAGAGCGGCTGCCTGAGCGTGACCCATCGCAGCAACTTCGGATACATCTACTTCGACAAGGGGCGGATCGCGTACGCGTCCATCGTGAATCGTCGCGACCGGCTCGGCGATATCCTGGTGAAGAGCGGGCTGTTGACCCAGGAACTCCTCGACCGCGCGATCGCGCAGCAAGATACACAGCGCGAGAAGCGACTCGGCGAAATCCTGATCTCGCAACAGGCGATCTCGCGCGAAGAACTGCAACGCCAGATCCGGACGCAGATCGAAGAGGCGGTCTACTTTCTCTTCACCTGGTCGCAGGGCACGTTCAACTTCGAAGCGGACGTTCGTCCGGACGAACAGGATTTCCTCGTCTCCATCAATCCCGAATCGCTGCTGCTCGAGGGCGCGCGGCGCGTGGACGAGTGGAGTCTGATCGAGAAGAAGATTCCCTCGTTCGACATCGTCTTCGATCTCGACCGGCAGCGGCTGGGCGCGCGTGAGGTCGCTCTGACCACCGAGCAGGAAACCCTCGTTCCGCTCATCGATGGTGTGCGCGACGTCACCTCGCTGGTCGACGAGTCAGGCCTCGGCGAGTTCGACGTCGGTAAGTCGCTGTACGGATTGATGGCCGCCGGCTTCCTGCATCGTGTGGGCAAGTCCAAGGCGGTGGAGGAGGTCGTTTCCGATTCGCGCGTCGATGAGCATCGGAATCTCGGCGTCGCCTTCTACAAGACGGGCATGCTGGAGGAGGCGGTCCGCGAGTTCCGGCGTGTGCTGGAACTGCGCTCGCACGACGCCTCCGCGCGCTTCTACCTCGGCCTCGTTCTCATGCGGCAGGGGAAGTGGCCCGAGGCGCTCCTCTCCTTTCAGGACGCCGCGTCGCAGCCCGGCGCGAAGGTCGCGGTGCATCACAATCTCGCGTATGCGTTCGAGCGACTCGGACGCTATGACGAAGCGCGCGCGGCGCTGCAGCAGGCGGTGCAGCTCGGCGGGGCGACTGATCCCCGAGTGCAAACGTCGCTCGGCGTCCTGTTGCTGCGTGCGGGCGACCTTGCCGCGGCCGATGCCACGATGACTGCGGCCCGCGCCATGTGGGGCAAGCGTCCGCCCGCGCCGACGTGGTTTCATTACGCCGCGCTCAGCGCCGCGCTGGCCGGCGACACGTCGCGTGCCGAGACGCTGCTCACGGAGGGCATCGCGCTGCATCCGCATGCGGCTCCGCTTCTCAACAATCTCGCTGTGGTGCAGGAGCGGAAAGGGAGCCTGGTACAGGCGGCAGCTACCGCCGATCGTGGCGTCCACGAGGACGCTGGTGTGGCGCAACTGCACAAGAACGTGGCGGACTATCACTATCGCGCGACCCGCTATGACGACGCGCTGGACTCGTACACCCGCGCCGTGAAGGTGAATCACGCGCTCGGAGAGGACGTGTACCTCAAGATCGGCAACATCCGATTCCGCCGGCAGGAGCTGGATGAAGCCATTGCGGCGTGGGAGCGTGCGCTGGAGCTTGATCCGACGCACGCCATTGTGCGCTCGAATCTGGACGCGGCACGCCGCGCGGCGAAATGACCGACGCCCCCTCCGCGCACGACGAGGCCGGCTTTGCGCTGCTCACGGAGAAAATCGCTCGCGAGCGCGGGTTCGGGTGCGCCAGCTACAAGGAGAAATGTCTGCGGCGGCGCATCGCCGTGCGGATGCGGGCGCACGGCGCCCATACATATGTCGAGTACATGGCGGTCCTGGACCAGCAGCCCGGAGAGTACGAGCGCCTGCTGGACGCGCTCACCATCAACGTCACCAAGCTGTTTCGCAACTGGGAGACGTACGACGTGATCGCTACAAGGCTGATACCCGCGCTCTGGGCGCTCCCCGATCCGGTGCTGCGCGTCTGGAGCGCCGGCTCCTCGTCAGGCGAAGAGGCGTATTCGATCGCCGCGCTGTTTCACCGGCATGCCGCCGCACTGGACGAGACCCATCGGCTCGGCCGCGTTCGCATCACCGGGAGTGACATCGACCGCGGCAGCCTGGCCGCGGCCGCGCGCGGCC
>JANNOC010000737.1:0-5522 GCA_031398865.1 Gemmatimonadota bacterium
GTTCGACCTGAATCTGGAGGAATACGCGAAGCAGCTCGTCGCCGGGACTCCGCGGATCCTGTCCAACAGGGGCCTTCGTGTGGAGATGCCTGACTACGACTCACTCAATCCTCGCAACCCCGCACGAGGCACGCGGGATCAGCCGGCAAAGCCTCCGAGTCGAGAGTAGCGACCGATTGTGCGTGAGAAGCGGACGGCTTTCTCGCGCGCGAGGAAACTGGGGCGGGTGGACTCGAACCACCAACTTCCGGATTAACAGTCCGGCGGTCTGCCAGTTGACCTACACCCCACCAGGCGCCGTCGTGCGTGCGGAAGCCGCGCGGGCGCTACGGAAGATACGCGTCTTGTGCGTCAGACGCTCGGCGAGAGCGCGAGCATCGGCTCCCTCAGGGCGAGCGTCGCAGCAGCCAGATCTCGTCCGCGAGATGGGTCGCGTCGGTTGTGACTATTGTGGTCCCATCGCGCGACATATCAAACGGCGCGTTGCTCGCGGTATACCGCAGCGGGATACGCTTCGTTTCACCGGTCGTTACCGAGATGCTGTACGCTTCCTGTGCGCCGCCCGCGCCGACGACGAGGTAACCGACGCGCGATGGGCCGGTCCAGACCGGCCAGCCGCCGCGTTCCGTGAGTCGTCGCTCGCGCGATCCATCGGCGGCCAGCACGAAGATGCCGCCCTGATATTGGCGATCGCGTGCGAATGCCAGAGATTGTCCATCCGGCGACCAGCGAGGAAGCGTCGCCGGTTCGCTGCCGACGCGGCGCGCCGCGCCTTCGCCGCCGGCGCCGCCCACCGCGAGCGCAGAGATATAGATGCGCGAAACCCCGGCCTCCACGCGCGCAAAGGCAAGCCAGCGACCGTCCGGCGATACGTCCCCGTATGACGCGTCCTGTCCTGCGGGAGTGAGCGCCTCGGGCGGTCCACCTGTGCGCGGCACGCGCCAAATGCGGCCTGGAGCAGACGACCAGCTGAAGTAGATGACCCAGCGGCCGTCGGGGGAGAAGCGCGGATAGATGGTCGGCTCCGCTCCACTCGTCAGGCGCCGAGCCGGGCCGCCCTGGAACGACGTGATCCATACGCTCCAGGAACCGTCGACGTCGCCGCGGGAGAACGCCACCTCCTTTCCATCGGGCGCGATGGCCGGAGCCCACAAGTAGGGGCTGTGGGTGAGCAGCGTACGCTGCGAGTCGGCGCGCACGTCATACGCGAAGAGTGAATTCCGCCAGCGCGAGTTCTGATACGCGATGGCGCCGTCCGAGGCGACGGTGGGCCAGGCGTCGGGTCCCGCGCCGGAGGTGATCTGTATGGGGTCGCCGCCGCTCAGCTCCACGCGCCAGAGGTTGGTGGCGCCGCTGCGGCTGGATGAGTACACCAGGGCGCGGCCATCGGCGGTGAACGTCGGGTCCCGACTCACAACGGACGCGGGCTCGTCCAGCAGGCGGCGTGCGGCCCCGCCCTTGGCAGGCACGATCCACAATTCACTGGCCGCTCCACCGCGGCTGCGTCCCACGGCTAGCGTCGCGCCGTCGGGTGACCATGACAGGCGCCTGATGCCGATATAGGGGCTCTCGTCCTGAAACACGACCGAGCGGACGCGCCCATCCAGTCCGACGCGCGCGATCCGCTCGGACGGCTCCCCAGCTCCGAGCACGACAGCCAATTCATCACCGTCCGGCGACCAGGCCGGAAGCCCCGCGTTATGCATGACGGGGGCGGCATCGCCGCCCAAGGCCGGGACGGTCCATACAGCCGACGCCGATTGCGCCGAGTCGCGACGTGTAAACGCGATCCGCTCACCATTTCGGGAGAACGCGGGAAACCCTTCGACGGCCGCATCGTTCGTCAGCTGCACTGGCTGGCCTCCGCCCACCAGGCGAACGAACAGGTCGATGTTTCCGCTGACGTCGCCCGTCGCGACGTAGGCCAGGAGTTTTCCATCCGGGGAAAGCGCCGGATCCTGTGCTATCCCCTCACTGGACACGACGAGGTGAACGCGCTCACCGGCGAGCGGTGCGGAGGAGGGGCGCTGCGTGATCTGCCTGACGAGCAGCGTCGCGGCGGCCAGCGCGAACACGCCGGCTCCGGCCATCGCCAGCGCGCGCAGCCCAGGTACGCGTGACACTCCGCGCTGCGGACGGGTGAGTGCAGCCGCAAAATCCGCTGCTGCCGCGAAGCGTTGCGCGGGATCCCGCGCGAGTGCCGTGCGCACCGCGGCGGCCACGTGCGCCGAAACCCCTTCACGGCAACTGCGCACGTCGGGCGGACGCTCGGTCAGCAACTGCGCGATGATCGCCTGCGTATTCGGTCCGGTGAATGGCGGATCGCCGCACAGCATCTCGTGCACGACGCACCCCAGCGAGTAGATGTCGCTGCGGCCGTCGAGCCGCGGGTCACCGGTGGCCTGTTCAGGACTCATGTACGCGGGTGTGCCGATGAAGAGTCCCGTCTGCGTCAACCGATCGCCGGCCGCCGCGCGAATCGCGAGCGCGATGCCAAAGTCGGTGACCAGCGCTTCTCCTTCGTGCAGCAGAATGTTCCCGGGCTTGATGTCGCGGTGCACGATGCCCTGGCGGTGCGCGTAGTCGAGCGCCGCCGCGACCTGCCGGGCGATCGTCAGCGCGTCCTCCACCGGCAGCCGACGCCGCGCCTCCAGACGGTCGCGCAGCGACTCGCCCTGGACATACGGCATCACGTAATACAGCAGTCCATCGGCCTGCCCGGAGTCGTGCAGCGGCAGAATGTGCGGGTGATTCAGCTTGGCCGCGATGCGGATCTCTCGAAAGAAGCGCTCCGTACCGATGAGCGCCGCGATTTCCGGGCGGAAGACCTTGAGTGCGACCTCGCGATCGTGCTTGAGGTCGCGCGCGAGGAAGACCGTCGCCATCCCCCCGCTGCCGATCTCCCCCGTCACGTCGTAGCGGTCGGCGAGCGCAGATCTCAGCTGTTCCAGCGAGTCCGCCATTCGACGCTACCTGCCTAACGCGGCCACAACCATCCGAACGTCCCGGCCGTCAGGAGCGCGTAGATCACACCGTCGACGGTCGTCTTGATCGTGATGCTCCACGCACGGTGGTACCAGATGGACATCTGCCAGAGCGCCACGGCGTATCCGATGAACGCGGTGGCCCCCACGAAGCGGAAGACGCTCAGGTAGGCCGCGCCCGGCGCCAGCGCTCGGCCAGCGATGTAGGCCCCGAGCGCGCTGACCACGAGCGCGTACAAGAACCACTGGACCAGCGCCTGGCGCATCGTCGGCGGTCCGTTCGGCATGACGGTGAGCACCATCACCGGGCCACGGTTGCGCTTCTCCACGAATGCCGGGGAGCGCATATCGTCCATGCTCGACGGGCGCGGCGTCATGTAATCGCCCGGTGGAATGGCGAACGGCCGGAGCGCGTCCATCACCTGATCTTCGTTCGGCAGCTTCGGATAGTCCGACTTGTGCCACGGCGATGCCATGTGAATCGCCGAGCTCACGGCAAAGACGATTACTGCTGACAACAGGATGGGAAGCCACAGCTCAAGCAGTCCGGTCATACGACCTCCTGGTCATGTGAGTCGCTGCGGGTCGGGCGCGAGTCCGCCGGCTACGGTGTCGCGACGTACTTCTCGAGTCGGGCGAGCTCGTCCTTGTCCACGTACTTCCCGATGTCACGACGGAACTGTGCGATCGACGTGTACGGGCGATATTCCTCGAACTCGCGGCGCATGCGCGGGCCGACGCCAGGAATAAGCAGGATTTCCTCGGCGGTGGCGGAGTTGAGATTGATGGGCAGCCAGAGCCGAGCGTACATCGAGTCGCGCCGCGGCTCGGTCAGGTGCTTCGCCAGCACCTTATCCACCGCCAGCATATCGGCGTACGGTCGGCCCGCGATCAGCGCCGCGGCGACCGAATCGCTCACGCCGACTGCGACAAGTTCCGCCTGGCTGGCGGCGTTGGGATCCAGCATCGTACTCGCGGACGGCGCCATCGGGTCGCCCTTGGGTGCACTGGCGGCCGCGGTATCGGAGCCGGTCGCAGCGGCCGCGGTATCCGAGTCCGTCTTCGTCTCACCGGCACATCCAACTGCCAGCACCAGGGCGGAAATGCAGAGGGCGAATGACGTATTGAATCTGCTCATTGAACTCTCCAGTGGCGATCGCGAAAGACGCGATGATTGTGTGTTGACGCAACGCTGCGACTACTCGGCAAGCGCACCCGGCGACGTGCTGTCATGCGCCACGCCGGGATGTCGATAGGTACATGCGAGCCCGATCAGCCCCAGCTGCGCGAGTGCGCCAGGCGCCAATGCGGGTGTCGCACCGCCCAGCGCCTTCCAGACCAGTCTCATGCCGCGCAGTTGCCGGGTCCCGCTCGAGCGCAAATTCCACGCTGCCCGCATAGTGGAGGTACGGCCCCGTGAGACCCGCGACCACGAAAAGTGTCATCAGGACCTGAAAGATCCGTATGCTGCCGGACCCTGGACGAAGCGCGAACAGAACTCCGCTCGCCAAACCGCCAGCCAGCAGCACCAGCGGGATCCACTGCGAAAATGACTCTGTATGCTCGAGCAGGAACAGCTCGACCTCCATTCCCAGCATGCCGAACAGGCTCAGCGCGAGCACGAGCTGCCGCAGCGAGAGGCTATGTCCGGGCACGGTGACGGTCAGCCTCCTGGGCGATTCCGCATGGCAGAAGTTCCGAGTTGGAGGAGGCGGACACAAGGCCCTTGAGGGGAGAGGGCGGTGTAGGGATGGGGAAGGGCGAATAGTCGGTTCTCAGTTGTCAGTCATCAGTCGTCAGGACTGATCACTGATATCACTGATAACTGACCACTCGCTCTTCCCTCTCCTACGCCGGCTGCCAACCCATTACTGCGTTAGGCATGCCACTTTCGGCCGCATGCGTCAGGTTAGGATTTGCTCATGTGCGCCGGATCTCATATGATGGCGCGCTCCTCTTGTTCTCAACGCGTGTGTTGCAGCAACACGCTATTCGGAAGACGTCGGGATCGAGCATCCACGAGGTGACCCATGCGGCAAGACACCGTCGCTGCTGGAGGCGGCCCACGGCTGACACCCGAAGCCAGCCGCATTCCGCTCGAAGGGCGAGCCACCTTCAACCAGGTGCTGGCGTCTGAACTTCACGCGCTGCGGCCGATCGTCTTTCCCGCGAACGAGCCAGCCGAGCCCTTTGCGGGTGCCGAGGTCAGCGAACGCGAGGAGTTGGAGAACAAGGCGGCGAGAGCGGCCAACCTCAGGCACCTCTTTGCAAAGATCGGCACGCAGCTGCGTGAGAATGCGGATGCATCGGGAGACAAGGCGCCGCTTGCGGCGCTGTGTCTGTCAGGCGGCGGCATCAGGAGCGCGACGTTCAATCTGGGGGTGCTGCAGGGCCTCGCGCGCATCGGACTGTTGCCGCACTTCGACTACCTGTCGAGCGTCTCCGGCGGTGGGTATATCGCGGGTTGGCTCAAGGCGTGGATGCGCCGGGAAGGCACGGATAGCGTCGTCAGCCAGCTCGCGCGATGCGGCGCCATGC
>JANNOC010000748.1:0-2084 GCA_031398865.1 Gemmatimonadota bacterium
GCCGAACGTCCTCGTCAGCCACGCGCGGGAACTCCTCGACGAGTTCGACGTCAGGGGCGGCACACCCGCGACTCCCGCCTCCGCTCTTTCCGGTGGTAACCAGCAGAAGGTGGTCGTCGCGCGAGAGGTCGCAAACGACCCCCGCCTGCTCGTGGCAGCGCAGCCTACTCGCGGGCTGGACGTAGGCGCGACCGAGTTCGTGCACATGCGCCTCGTGCGCGAACGCGACGAGGGCCGAGCGGTGCTGCTGGTCTCGTTCGCGATCGAGGAGATCCAGTCGCTTTCGGACCGAATCCTCGTCCTCTACGAGGGACGGATCGTCGGTGAGTATCCGCCGACTGTCTCGAAGGAAGAGCTCGGCATCGCGATGACAGGCGGCCGCCAGAGCGGCTCCGAAAGCACCGCAGCGCGACTGGAAGTCTCTGCCTAGCGCACCGTACTCTCACACGCATTCTAAGCCGTTTGGGGCGTAAGAATGGTTAGGACTTCACACGATTCCCAGCTCGCGTGCCCGCGCCACGGCGGCGAGCTGACATGACACTCCGAGCTCCCGTAGCACGGCGCGGATGTGGTTGCGGACTGTTGCCTCGGAGAGTACGAGGGTGTCGGCGATCGCTCGCGCTTGCTCGCCATCTGCGAGAAGCTGGAGGATCTCGAGCTGACGGGGTGTCAAATCGATAGCGGGTGACCGACCAGCGGCGTACCCTGTGGCGCGCCTGACGGGCCGCATCAGATGCAGGATGCGAGGTGCTCCATCGAGTTCGATCGCAACCGTTGTCAACTGCGCACGGATTCGTCCCCGAGGAACGGCGATCTCGATCTCGACATCATGCGCCGGCCACCCGGCGCGGGCAAAGCGATCGTGATCCCCAGCGCCGCCCGCCGCGAGGAGCGTGTCCCAGAAGCATCCGATCGCACGCTCCGACGGAATCCCGGTGAGTCGCTCGGCGGCGCGGTTCCAGCTCACCACGCGCGACGCTCGATCAATAAGGAAGCCCGCCCCGCCGGTGATGAACAGCGCACCATCAGCCCGTCGACCTCCTGTCGCGACAGGCTCCGCGAGGGCAAGGCGCGTGGGCATGGAGCCAGCTTATGAGGCCGATGTCGGCCGGCGCATGCGGGATCGCACCGAGGTTCGTGCGGGTTTCTACGACGGCGCGCGCGGGTTTCTACGACCGTGTCGGAGATGGCCAGAATTGCCCAGGCGGCGCGTCTTTTCTCAACGTAGGTTCGCGGTATTCGAACACCGAACAGAGAGGAAGTGTCATGAACGTCCAAGCGAACCGACTGCAGGCGCGAGTGCTCGACGCGCTGCGATGGGATGCAAGCGTCGAGGCGGCCGAGATCGGTGTTTCCGTGCACGAAGGTGTCATCACGTTGAGCGGCTATGTCGACACGTTTCCCGAGGGTTGGAACGCGGCCCGGATCGCGAAGCGTGTCTTCGGCGCCAACGCGGTTGCGAACGAGATCGAGGTGCGCATTAAGGGCGAGCACGAGCACACCGACACTGAGATCGCCGAGGCCGCCTTGAACGCGTTGCAGTGGGATTCGACGGTGCCTGACAACAAGATCAAGCTCTCCGTGGCGCACGGCATGGTCACGCTCGATGGCACAGTTGACTGGAAGTACCAGCGGGAGGCCGCGGAAAGCACCGTCCGCTACCTGAACGGCGTACGCGGCGTCAAGAACCAAGTGACAGTCAAAGCGCGGTTGGTGGCCAAGGACGTCGCGGCGAAGATCGAGGGCGCCTTCCAACGCAGTGCGGTGATCGACGCACGGCGCATCACGGTCGAGACGCACGATGGCTCGGTCACGCTTCGTGGGAAGGTTCACTCGTGGGCCGAGCGCGACGAGGCCGAGCGCGCGGTGTGGTCGGCCCCCGGCGTCCGGGAGGTCGAAAATCGGCTCGCTGTGCTGTAAGCCAACGGGCGAGTGCTGGTGGGAGTGCCGCTCGCGGGTGGCATTCCCAACGGTGCTTCGCGATGCTGCCGGCAGCGCAAGCCGCGTAGTTCCCGCAATCCGACTAGGGGGCACTCCCGCTGACAGGCGCGCTGCTGCGGACGATGCTAGAGGCGAAACGGAAG
>JANNOC010000629.1:0-3958 GCA_031398865.1 Gemmatimonadota bacterium
GTTGCGCGCGGCGCCAAGTTCGCGACTGAGAGCCGTGGCGATGTCTCGCGCACTGACCCCCTCGGCGCGCAGCGCGGCGCCGCGCTCGCGCCGCGCGCTTTCACTCACATCGGACTCCGTCGCTCCCGCTATCACGATCACGATCTCCCCCCGCGGTGTCTCGCTCTCGTAATACGCCGCGAGCTCTTCCACCGTTCCGCGACGGGTTTCCTCGAACTGCTTGGTGAGCTCCCGGCAGACCGCGGCGCCGCGCCTCCCGCCGCCCAGGGCGACCAGTGCCGCCAGCGTGCCGGCGACCCGCCCCGGGGCCTCGTACACCACGGCGGTGTGTGGCAGTGCCGCGATGTCGTGAAGGGCGGTGGTGCGCTCGCGCCCGCGCCGCGCGAGGAACCCGAAGAAGGTGAAACGGTCGAGGGAGAGCCCCGAAGCCACGAGCGCCCCAAGCAACGCCGAGGCGCCAGGCACCGGCACGACCGCGATGCCGGCCTCCACCGCGCCCTGGACGAGACGTGCGCCAGGATCCGACAGCAACGGTGTGCCCGCATCGGAGATGAGCGCGAGATCCTCGCCTCCCCGGAGCCGCGCGAGCAGCTTCGGTGCCGATCGCGCTTCGTTGTGCTCGTGATACGCGACCAGAGGCGTCCGGATGTCGTAGTGCTGCAGCAAGTGACGCGAGTGCCGGGTGTCTTCGGCGAGCACCGCCGCGACGGAACGGAGCACCTCGATCGCGCGGAAAGAAAAATCCCCCATGTGTCCAATGGGGGTGCTCACGATGTACAGTTGGCCTGCGGTCGGCGCGCTCACCAGTCCACCTTCCACGGTAGCGCATCGTAGAATCCCGCGGACTGCAGCAGGTGTCGCCGCTCGCGTGTGACATCCCGCAACAGCAGCTCGGGCGACCCGTTCACGTGATCGGCGGCTGTCCACATGAACTCCGTCACCCATGCGCCCACGGCCGCGGTCACCGTCCCCGAGTCCGCGACGGGATCATCCGCCTCCGCGCCCAGAGCGAACGCCTCCAGTGCGGGATGCTGCGCGAGGAGGGTGCGCCGTGCGTGCTCGGCGATGGCGGGGGCGCTCTCGCGTCCGCGCTCACGCAGTTCATGCACCAGCTCCCGCGTGAGATCGCGATAGACCTGGATCAGCGTCGGCGGCGTCTGAGCCGGTAACGGCGGCGGCACCTTCCACCGTGACAGCCGCATCGTGCGCCGCCGTCCTTCTACAAGGAAAAGTCGCTTGACGCGTTCGGAGAGCGGGCCTTGCGCCCCGTCGGACAGAAAGCCTCGCACGACGGAGCCGTCGCGGAAGATGAGATAGTTGAAGCGATCATCCAGCGTCAGCTGCACCACGCCGTCGAACGTGGTGGACATGAGATACGGGAAAAGCTGACGCGCGTCGCTCGTATCCAGCTCGGGGGGCCACGGATCCGGCTCGGTCACCTGCGTGTGGAACATGCATGCGAGCTGTTCGTCATCGGCCTGGTGAAAACAAATCTCCCCGAACTCCGGCTCCGCGGGCACGGCCCGCAGCGCGGTGGTGATGGGGATCGGCACGTAGTGGTCGCCGTCGAAGGAGGTGGCGTTGGCGAGCGAGCCTTCCTGCATGTACAGCAGAATCAGCTCTTCCGGCAGCCAGATGGCCACATAGCCGAAGACGCGGGCGGCCCGGTCACGCTTCGCGTCGTTGAGCAGATTGTCCAGGTGCACATACGCGAGCTTCGTGCGCGGCAACAGCACACGCTCGTACGGAAAGCGCAGACCGGCGGCATTCAGTGGCATCGCTCAGAGGAAAAACGATGCGCCTGGGAGGACGCTCCGCCCAGGCACATCGTGATCGGCACGACAGACGCCCTCACCGCCGCGTTATGCGGCGTGCTCCTTGAATTTGAGCTCCAGCTGGGGCTTGGGAACGGCACCCACCACCTGATCCACCAGCTTCCCGTTCTTGAAAAACAGAATCGTGGGAATGGACCGCACGTTGAACCGCGTGGCGGTCTTGACGTTGGTATCCACGTCGAGTTTGGCGACCTTTGCCTTCCCGACGTACTCCGTCGCCAGCTGATCAAGAATCGGCGAGATCATCCGGCAGGGCGCGCACCACGTCGCCCAGAAATCCACGACGGCCAGACCGTCGTGCTTCTCGATCTGGTGCTCGAAATCGTCGTCGGTGACCGCGATTGCATTCGACATTGCGTTGCTACCTCGTCCGCGAGACCTGCACGGCGCCCCGCCCACAGAATATGTTGTGCGCTCGGACCTGACCCACGGAGAGCGCGAGACTCATGCCGAAATCTAATCGGACGACCAACTCCCGCGGCACCCGGATCGCGCATATCGGCATCGCGGTCGATGCGATCGAACGCGTGCTCCCCTTCTACCGGGACGTTCTCGGCCTCGCGTCGGTGCAGCTGGAGAACGCGGACGGGGCCCGCATCGCGGGCGTTGCCGCGGGTGATGCGCTCGTGGAACTGCTCGAAGGCGACACTCCGGATTCCCCGATCACGCGCTTCCTCGCCAAGCGGGGACCAGGAATTCATCACATCTGTTTCGCGGTGGACGACCTCGACGCGACGCTGGACCGTTGCCGGGCACATGGCATACGGCTGGTCGACGAAACGCCACGTATCGGGGCCGAAGGCAAGCGCATCGCGTTTCTGCATCCGTCGGCAACCGGCGGCGTGCTGGTGGAGCTATCCGACCACTAACCCCCGCCGTGCCTCAGCCGGTCGTGCGTGTGGGGTCTCGGCACAGATCCTTCACGGCGTTGATGTCGGCACTCTCGACGTACCAGCGATCCGAGGGACCGCGAACCGTATGGAACTTGGTCTGCCGAGTCAGGTTGCCCTTGTTCAGCTCGACCGCGAAACTCATCGTTGCCGCCGTCTCGCCGGGCTCCTCACGCAGGATCCGGTAGGCATCATGATTGAAGTCGCACGACATGATCATCGTGCGCTTCTCGAGCTCGGCCCGATCCATGTGGTCCCGTGCCGCACCCTTCGAGGTGCCCCAGACGCGCGCCATGGCCTGCAGGTCGCCAGACTTGGCCGATGCGAGAAAGCTCTCCACGGCCGGGCGCGGCGCCGTCGTCCCTGTCAGCTGCGACGCGCCGGACCCGCCGGTCGTTCGGCACGCTGCCAGTGACATTATCAGAAGTGCAACGCTCAGTTTGCTCACTCGTCACTCCACGCATGGTTGCGAGCGAACCTAAACGTCGGCGCCGATGCCAGCAACCCGTACCTCCGCCGACTCCAGCCCCCGCGCGGCCACATTGAAACCGCTCCGGCTGTACATCAACGTTGACCACGTCGCGACGATTCGGCAGGCGCGCCGTACTGATGAGCCCGACCCCGTCGCCGCCGCGCTGGCCTGCGAGCGAGCTGGCGCGGACGGGATCACCGCGCATCTGCGGGAGGATCGGCGCCACATTCAGGACGCCGACGTCGCCGGACTGGCCGCGGCCATCCGAACCGTGCTCAACCTGGAGATGGCGTGTACCGACGAGATGCTCGCCATCGCGCTCGCGCTGCGCCCGCATCAAGTGACCCTCGTCCCCGAACGCCGCGAGGAGATCACCACCGAAGGCGGTCT
This sequence comes from Gemmatimonadota bacterium, assembly GCA_031398865.1. Lineage (GTDB taxonomy): Bacteria > Gemmatimonadota > Gemmatimonadetes > Gemmatimonadales > Gemmatimonadaceae > JANNOC01. The sequence goes on from JANNOC010000629.1 coordinate 3,588, forward strand.
GGACGTCGACCGCGAGCCACATCAACTGGCCGAGACGCTCGCTGCGCTGCGCACCGCGGGGATCCGCACCAGTTTGTTCATCGATCCGTCGGAGCACGCGGTGCAGCGTTCGCACGAACTCGGCGCGGTCGCCATCGAGTTGCACACCGGGAAGTACGCGCACCTTGCGGGCAACGAACCCCTGCGCGCCTTGCGCGACGCGGCGCGTCTCGGCGTATCGCTGGGCCTCGCGGTCCATGCGGGACACGGCCTCACGGTGCGCAACGTGGGACCCGTCGCCGCCATCGCCGAGATCGAGGAGCTCAACATCGGACATTCGATCGTGAGTCGTTCGGTGTTCGTCGGACTGGAGCACGCGGTGCACGAGATGC
>JANNOC010000655.1:0-1902 GCA_031398865.1 Gemmatimonadota bacterium
CCCTCGCGCCAAGAACGTAATCCCTCTCGCGGAGGCTCAACGTTTCTCCCCGAATTACGCGCGCGTATCCGGACCAGCCCCAGACAACAATAAGGATGACCACGTTCCGCAAGCTGGGCCCGAAGACGGCGGCCAGCAGGATGGCGAACAGGATCGCTGGCATGGCGAGCTGCACGTCCACAATGCGCATGAGCACCTTGTCCGTTAGCCCTGAGTACCACGCAGCGAGCAGCCCAACCGTGACGCCCCAGAGCACGGAGAGGGGCACAGTCAAGGCCACAACGAGGAGCGAGACGCGCGTGCCATGGATCAACCTGCTGAGAACGTCTCGTCCGAGGTTGTCGGTGCCGAGGGCGTGGTCCCAGGAGCCACCTTGCTGCCAGGCAGGGGGTTCGAGCTTATGGATCAGCTCGACCTTCTTCGGGTCCTGTGGCGCGAGCGCAGGCGCGAACAGTCCCACTCCCACGAAAACGATCACGAGAAGCAGGCATGGCCCGACAGTGAAGAGCGTCTTCACGCGAATTCGCCGCCGGGGGCGCACGGACTCCGCGAGCACACCGGGCAGCATCATCGTTTGTTCGGCGGTCATGCGGCGCCTGTCCTGATGCGCGGGTCGATCAGTTGATAGGAGAGGTCCACGATCATGTTTGTGAGCACGATCGCGGAGGCGATAAAGATGACGCCGAGTTGGACGACAGGGTAATCGAAGCTCTGGATAGAGTTGATCATCAGTCGCCCCAATCCGGGCCAGGCGAAGACCGTCTCAATGACGATCGCGCCGGCGATGAGGCGGCCCATAAGCAGGCCAAGGAGCGTGATCACCGGCACGAGCGCGTGGCGAAGGGCATGCCTCAGGACCACTACGCGCTCCGAGAGGCCCTTCGCTCGTGCGGTCCGGACGAAGTCAGAGCCGAGGACATCGAGCATGCCTGAACGCGTAAGACGCATGACCGCTGCGGCGCTGAGGGCACCGAGCGTGATCGAGGGAAGGACGAGGTGGTCGATCCCGCCCGTACCACCCGTGGGCAGCCAACCCAATCGCACGGAGAAGAACATGATCAGCATCAGGCCCAGCCAGAAGTTCGGCACGGCCTGCCCGAAGAGCGCCAGGAAGCGGACGACAAGATCGATGGCGCTGCCGCGCTTCAACGCCGACGTCAGCCCCAGCGGAATACCGAACAGCAGAGCAAACATTAATGCCCCGGCCGCGAGCTGAGCCGTCTTCGGGAGGCGTGCGCGCACCTCCACAACGGCCGGCTGGCCCGTGCGATAGGACTTGCCCAGGTCCAGCCGGGCCGCGTTCCAGACGAACTCCGTGTACTGGCGATAGATCGGCCTGTCCAAGCCTTCGGAGCGTTTGAGGTCATCGATCTCCGCGTCGGTAGCATTGGGAGGGGCGAGGTACGAAATCGGGTCGCCCGCCACGCGCGATACGAAAAATACGATCGAGACCACGACGAACACGACAAAGGCTGACTGCACGAGCCTCAGCGTAAAGGTCGCGAAGAACGCTTGATTCATGAGGTACCCCGCTCACGGTGCGCCGAAGGAGGCCGGCGCACCGTGAGGATTTCAACTCTTGAGGACCTTGATGTTCCAGTACTCCGCGTGTGATGTCACGAGGGTTTCGGGTTTCCAGTCGAGCTTGCTGCTCAGGACACCCGAGCGGACAGATTCGTACAGGAAGATCCAGGAAGCGTTGTCGTACCAAGCGTTCCACAACTTCCCGAGCTTCTCCTTGCGCTTCAGCGGGTCGAATTCCGCCGACTGCTCGTCATAGAGTTTGTCCAGGTCGAGATAACTCGATTTCGTGTAGACGCCGCCGGTCTTCAGTTCAGCGGCCATGGTAGAACTCGGCTCCGCGGCGTTGTTCACGACGAACATGAAGAGGCCGGGGATCTT
>JANNOC010000249.1:0-5265 GCA_031398865.1 Gemmatimonadota bacterium
TGTTGGACGAACCGTTCAGCGGCCTCGATCCCATCAACGCGCAGGCGCTCAAGGACACCGTGGTGGAGCTCAAGCGGCGCGGGCGCACCGTGATTTTCAGCACGCATCTCATGGACAACGCCGAGCGGCTGTGCGATTCCGTGTGCATCATCGCGCGCGGCGAGAAAGTCCTGGACGGCACCGTGGCCGGCGTGAGGGCGGAGCATGGCGCGCGGCACGTCGCGCTCGCGCTGGACGGCGCGGCCGGGAACGGCGTGTCGGAGGTGCTCGCTGACCGGGCGCTGGTACACCGCGTGGACGACTCGAATACCTTCTTCGAGATCGAGCTTACGACGGGCGCCGCGCCGCAGGTGCTGTTGCAGCGTCTGATCGGCGCGGGCGCGTCGATCCAGCGCTTCGAGTTGATTCAGCCGTCTCTGCACCAGATTTTCCTGCAGCGCGTCGGCGCCACGGGCATCGAGACGGGGATGACTGGCCATGGATAAGCTGATTACGGTCCTCAAGCGCGAGTATGTCGAGCGCGTCCGCAGCAAGTGGTTCCTGATCGCGACGATCTTCGGGCCGCTGTTCTTTGGCGCGGTGATGTTCGTGCCGGCGTGGCTCGCGTCGCGCAGTCAGGCATCGGTGGATGTCGCGCGCATCGTGATCCTCGACGCCACGGGGTCCGGGCTGGGGCAGCGCATCGCCGATGACCTCAATAGCGGCGGGACGGGCGACATCGCGCGCATGAGCGACGAGTCCCTCACACAGGTGCGCGACGTCGCCGCCCGGGAGATGCCGGCCGCGGAGAGCCTCGCGACGCGCGCGGTCATCGCGAAGGAGCGGCGTGGCTACCTGGTGCTGGATTCGCAGACGGTCGCCGGTACGACGGTGCGCTACGCGGGACGCAACGCATCCGCCGTGTCGGACATGCAGCGCCTCGAGCGGTCTGTGCACGACCAGCTGCTCGCGATGCGCATGGTGCAGGCCGGTGTGTCGCCCGCGCAGGCGACACAGCTCACCGCACTGGACGTGGACCTCGAGTCGGAGCGGATCACCGACACGGGGCGCGGTGGCTCCGGCAAGGTGAATCTCATCTTCGCCATTATGGTCGCGATGCTGCTGTACGCGTCCATCTTCATTTACGGCCAGAACGTGCTCCGCAGCGTCATGGAGGAAAAGGACACGCGCGTCGCGGAAGTCGTGCTGTCGAGCATTCCCGCGCGAAAGCTGCTCGCCGGCAAGGTGCTGGGCGTCGGCGCGGTGGGGATTACGCAGATGCTCATCTGGGCCGCGACGTCAGTGCTGCTGTTCAAGATTCGCGCGCCGCTGTTGACGCGGATGGGAGTGGAGGTGACCACGGTCTCGATGCCGAGCATCTCGCCACTCATGGCGGTCACGCTGATTCTGTTTTTTGCGCTGGGCTACACGCTGTACGCCGCACTGTTCGCCGCGGTCGGTGCCATGGTGAACAGTGAGCAGGAGGCGCAGCAGGTGCAGATGCCCATCATCCTGATGCTGATCTCCAGTGTCATCTTTCTGCAGCCGGTGCTCACCAGTCCCGACGGCACGCTCGCCAAGGTGCTGTCCTGGTTCCCCACGACGGCACCCATCATCATGCCTCTGCGCATGAGCATCGTCCCGATATCCGCCTTCGAAATTGCGGGCACGCTCGTCGTTCTGACGCTCGCATGTCTGCTGGTGGTGCAGCTCGCGGCGCGGATTTATCGAGTCGGGCTGCTCATGTACGGAAAGCGCCCGACGCTGCGGGAGCTCGGGCACTGGATGCGGCAGGCGTCGTAAGGCGCTCGCGCGCGGCGGTCACCGAATGCGACAGGGCGAGCGGCGGAACTCCCGATCCATCTCGCCCACGTCGGCGGCGAGTTTGTTGTATCGCATGCTGTGATCGAGGGTGAGTCTCGGCGACACGGCGCGTTGCGCGGTCGTGAGCAGGACGTACGCCCCGCTCGCGTCGCGGTACGCGGCGCGCACGGGCTCGCAGTCGGCTGGCTCGGGCGCACGGGCATAGGCCAGGACGCGCGCCCTGTAGGTACGCAGCGCCGCGCGCATCTCATCGGCATGACCAACGAAGACAGCAAGCGCATCCCCGCCGGTCGCGCGAACGGAGCGAGTGGCGTCTTCATCAGTGGCCCCCGCATCAGCGGCCGCTGCGTCACTCGCACTCGCGTCGGTGACAGCGGGCCTGCTCGCGCTCGGCACGGCGGCTTCCGGCGTTGCCGCGGGTTGCGCCAGCGTGCGGGATGCAGGAGAGACGCGCTCCGAACGGCGCGGCGGGACAATCGTCGCTGGTTCGGAACGTCCGGTTGGCTGATTTGCCGCGGCGTGGACGGCCTCGGTACCGGCGTCCGTCAACACGTGTGGCGTATCGCTGGCTGACGCGGTACTTCCCCGACTCACCAAGGCGATGGCCGACACCAGCACGAGCAGTGCGGCCACGCTGACCGCCGCCACCGAGCGCGCTTTGCGCCGCTGCGCGTTGTCGTAGAACCCCGACGGCAGGAGCACGGTGAGCGGAGAGGAGAGATCCGGTGCGGCATGCGACTCGGGCGCAGGCGGGAAGACGCCGGGCCACGCGCGTGCGCGCTCGCTCGCCTGGCCCACCATGGTCCGCACCGATTGCTGCAGGTCGAGCAGCACCGGTCCGGGGCCACTTCTCGCCGGCCGCGCCGCGTCAGGGCGCTTGCGCTTCGGCAATGAGGGCAGCGCCAGCTCAGGAGGTTCCGGCGCGTCGGTTTCCAGCAGGTAATTCCGCCAATTGATGACCGAATGCGGATCGAGGCTACGCCGGCTTGGCGCGCTGTCGAGCATCTCATAGAACGGCAGGCAATAGTGCCGTCCGACCCGGCGCTCGAACACGAAGAACGCGCCCGCGGGCCGCGCCAGATCCGCGGACACCATGAGTGCGCTCTGCCAGGGATGCCGAAAATGCCCCACGTGCCCGAGTGAATCCGCGGGAGACATGGCGGATTCGATGCGCTGCCGCGTGCGATACCACCCGACGACCTGGCGCGTCTGGCGGCGCATTTCCCGCTCGATGGTCACCCACGATTCATCGCTCAGATTCTCGCCGTCGGCGCCGATTCCCTCGTCAGGCACCTTGATCGCGGCTCGGATGATCACGTACTTCATGCCGCTGTCGGGATCTTCCGACACCTGACCGAGCAGGAGCCCGACGCGCGGTTGCTCGGCGACGGGGGTGATGTGCGCTTCGATCTGCACGAGCGCGTGCTGCGCAATGACGAGCTTGTACTCGTCCAGTGGCGAGCGCAGCAGCTCGGCCAGGAGATGGTAGGAATCCGGGAGCGGATTCCAATGCAGGCACCGGTCCACCGGAAACGGCTCGAGCACGCGGCCGTTCCGCAGTTGGCGCGACGGACCCTCCTCTTCCTCGGGGCCGTTACCGGGACGTGATCCTCGTGCCTGCACTGATGCTGCCCTCGGCCAAGTCGCACCGCCGGAATTGGCGGTCCGCGCGTGCAACGTCACCGTACCAGAACCGGCCGGGTGAGCATGGTGCTCTCGTCCGTGCCGAGCGTGCCGTCAGGGTCGTTCGCCACCGAGAAGTATCCCTTGATGCTGCCGTGATCGCGGGAGCCGCGGTCATTCACGATCTCTTCCAGGACGAACGACCCGATCATTCTTACGCCGAGGTTGCACCCGGAGCCGCATCCGGTCCAATCGGGGGCGATCGCGAAGAACAGCGCCTTTACCGGCACGCCGACCTCGCCCTGCCGGTTCAAGCAATTTATGCCGTCATACTGGTAGCACAGCGCGTACGGATCTTCCTGGAACTCCCGCTCATCTTCGTCATTCCCGTCGTTCCAACCGAAGTATTCGCGCGGCCCTATCACGCCCCTCACCGTCGAGTTGCGGCGCCGTGTACTGGGCTCCACGCGCACTGAGTCGCCTGCGCCGACGAACGAATCGTTGCAGTCGTAGATGCTGCGCCGGTACTCCCTATTGCTGCGATCAGTCGGGACGATCGGCCGGCTGTCGTCTTCCGCCCGATACACCGCGGGAAGATCCACGCCTTGATACTCGTCACTCCAGTCGGTATCCAGCGTGTCCCGGGTCGCTCCCAACCCGAAATGCAGCAGAACCCGACGGTCCTGTACTGGCATCTCGCGTAACCGCCGGATGTCCTCATCGGAGAGGTCGCGAGCTTCGTCACTGGACGTGGGGTCCACTATTCTGCGAATCAAGTTGTACGGAATTGCCCACGGCTTGATGCAGCGCGATCCGGTCACAGGGGCGGCCGACCACGCGGTCGCGCGGGCGCGCAACACGACCCGTTCGCTCCCGAGGAGTCCGGCGAAGAGGAAGTTCACTCGCTGATAGACAGTCACTTCGAGGGCATCGCGCGGTTCGCCGCCCTCGATGAAAGTCCGCGTAGCCGGACGCCACACGCCGGTGACGACCCGGATGCTGTCCACGGACACGCCGACCGCGGAATTGCGCCGAGCAAAGTCGTCGGCCACGAACACAGCGCTGTCTTGCGCTTCCGGCGTATCGCCAAGCAGCTGCACCGCGGCCGCCAGCGCCGCCGCGTCGGCGGCGGTCTGCAACTCGTTGCGCGCGGCCATCGCGCGGCTGGCGTCCACGGCGATCGCCGAGATCATCATGAGGCCGACCATCATCAGCCCCACCATCACCGTGATCGCGCCGCGCCGGGATGACACACTTGCCGAGCGTCGCTGCTGCTTGCGGAGATGTTTCATTGTCCGAGTCCACGGAGAGAGGCCATGAGCTGCAGCATCGCCGGCCCCATGACGATGATGAACAGCGCGGGCAAAATCAGAGCAACCAGGGGCAGCGTCATCTTTACCGGTGCCATCGCGACACGCTTTTCGACGTACTGCCGGCGCTTGCGCCGGAATGTGACCGCCGAGACACGCAGCACCTTGGTGACGCTGGTGCCCCATTTGTCGCTCTGGATCAGGCTGGATGTCAGCATGCGCAGCTCTTCGACACCGGTGCGTGTCCACAGGGCGCGCAACGCCTCCTCGCGCGGGATGCCGGCGTTCGTCTTGCGATTCACGACCAGGAGCTCGCGCGCGAGGTCGGGTGCTGGCAGCGCCAGCTCCTTGGCGACACGCAGAATCGCGGCATCGATGCTGATGCCCGCCTCGACGCAGACGACCAGCAGATCCAGCGCATCAGGAAGTCCGCGACGTATGCGCTCCTGCCGGTGCCGGGCATACCGGTCCAGCATGAGACGAGGCAGCATCCATCCGACCAGCGTCCAGCCAAACGCGATCGCCACCG
>JANNOC010000735.1:0-8351 GCA_031398865.1 Gemmatimonadota bacterium
GGGAAAAGTGGCAGCCACCACGCCACGCGAAGAAACCCCTGCGCCTGACCTCCAGTACGCCCCAGCTCAGCGCATTCGGATCGCCGAGTCCGAGAAAGCCCAGGCTCGCTTCGATAAGCAGCACCTGTCCGAACAACAGCCCGAGCAGGACGAGAGCACTGGGCAGCACGTTAGGCAGCACCTCATGCCACAGAATGCGCGCCTCGGTGGCCCCGGTCGCTTCGGCTGCACGCACAAAGTCGAGGTCACGCATCGTGAGGACCACGCCGCGCACGACGCGCGCGAGCACCGGCCAGGACGTCAGTCCCAGCGTGAGCACGATGCGGTCAATTCCCGGTCCAAACAGGGCGATGGCGACGATGACCAGGAAGAATCGCGGCAGCACCTGAAACAGCTCCGTGATACGCATCAGCACGTCGTCGAGAAGGCCGCCACGATAGCCGGCAACCATGCCAATTCCGACGCCGAATACGAAGGCCATGGAGCCGACGGCGCCAGCGACGAACAGCGACGTTCGCGCTCCGTACAGCACGCCGCTGAACATGTCCCGGCCTAACGCGTCCGTGCCCATCAGATGCGCCAGCGATGGGGGCGCCAGCGTGGGGCCGGTCAATGCGTACGGATCGGTGGTCGCGAGCCACGGCGCAAGCAGCGCCGTCACCAGCGTCACCCCCATGAGTGCGAGGCCGGCCCTGCCCGCGGGCAAGGCCACCACCGCGGCGAAGGTTGACCGCCGCATGAGCACCGGCGCCGGCGTAAGGCCGGCCGGCGCCAGCTCAGCGGAGACGGACTCTGGGATCAATTGCGGCATAGACCAGATCCGTCAACAGGTTAACGGAGACAACCGCCAGCGAGACGACGATGAAGAGGCCGAGAAGGACCGGAGTATCCCGCGTCTGCAGTGACGCGAGCAAAAGGCGACCCATGCCCGGCCAACCGAAGACGACCTCGACGATGACCGCGCCCGCAATGAGGTGGCCCGCACGCGCGCCGATGATTGTTATGACTGGCAGGAGCGCCCGCGGAAGTGCGTGCCGGAGAAGTACCGTGCGTTCGGTGGCACCCTTCGCTCGAGCAGTTCGGACATGGTCGCGCGAGAGCTCATCGATCAGATTGCTCCGCGTGAGACGAACAAGCACTGCCAGCTCCTGCGTCGCGAGCACCAGGGCCGGAAGTGCAAGGTGCCGCAACACGTCGAGCACATGTGCGCCGCCGGTCAGCGCGCTCCCGGCCGTGGTCATGCCCTGTACCGGAAGCATGCCGAGCGCGAGAGCGAGGACGAGGATCGTGAGCTGGCCAACCCAGAACACGGGCGTCGAGTACAACCCAAGCGCGACACCGCTGATCCCGATATCCCGTGCGGCGTGCGGCCGCTGCGCTGCGATTGCTCCGAGCGGTATTCCGACGAGGACCGCCAGAAGCAGCGCCGTGACAGTGAGCAGCAGCGTGGCCGGCACACGCTCCATGATGAGGGAGCTCGTGCTCCTGCCGTGGACGTACGAAAAGCCGAAGTCTCCGCTGGCGACACGGCCGACGTAGGTAGCGAGTTGTCGCGGGACCGACTCGTCGAGTCCGAAGCGGTGGCGCATGAACGCGTAGTACTCCGCATCGCCATGCTCACCGGCCAGTGCGAGAATCGGATCCCCCGGCGCGAGATGGATCAGCAGAAATCCCACGAGCACGATACCAGCCACCGTCGGCACAACCTGCAGCAGTCGGCGGAGGACGAACGAACCGTTCATCGCGTGCACTGTGCGGTTGCGGCGAAGTGCGAGGACGTGCCAAAGCCATGACAGCGGACCGTATGGGCGCGTGTGTTTATGGTCTCTACCAGCCAGACGTATGGCTGATCGCGCACCGCGATCTCCTGGATCGCACGATACAGTCGGCACCGCTCGTCCACAGCGAGCGCGGAGCCCGCGCGGTCGAAGAGGCTGTCCATCACCGCATTGCGATAGCCCGCCATGTTGGAGAAGGGGACTGGCGCGATGCTCGACGACACGTATTGCCGGCGTACGCCGATCTCCGGATCGGTGCCGTTGCAGTACGAGGCGACGGCCGTGTCGAAGTCGCGTGCCGTGAAGACCGCCTGCGAGAAAACGGCCTGCTCCAATGTGCGGATGCGCAGATCGATGCCGACGCCGTGCAGCTGGGCGCGGAGCAGATCGCCGTAGTTCGATTGGCCAGGGAGCGCCGAGAAGCTGATCACGAACGGTGTCCCGTCGGCGATGCGAGGCACGCCGTGCGCCGTACGCACTCCGTCGCCGATTCGCCGCCAGCCGGCGGCTTCGAGCAGTTGTGTCGCTCGCACGGTGTCGAAGGCCGGCACCGGGAGGCCAGCCGCGTAAGCAAATCCTATCCGTGAAGAAATTGGCGCGTCAGCCACCCGCCCTTCTCCGAACGACACCCGCTCCAGAAACTGCTGGCGGTCCAGCGCGAATGCGATGGCTCGACGGACACGGACATCGCGAAACCATGCCCGGTCGAGATTGAAGCCAACTGTCGTAATGCAGTTGCTACCGCCGGGATTTACGGTTGTTTGAATGAGCCGGAAGCGCGGATCACGCCGCAAACGCTCCCGCTCCGGGCCCGGCACGCTGAACAACCAGTCGACTTCACCCGCTTCCAGGGCAATCACCTGCGTGCCGGGATCCGGAATGACGCGCAACACCACAGCGTCGAGCGCCGGCCGGCCACGGAAGTACTCGTGGTTCGCCGCATAGCGGATCTCCCCGTTGGTGCCATACGACACGAAGCGAAAGGGCCCCGTTCCGATCGGGGCCCTATTCGCCGGATTGCGCAGAGGGTCGCTCCCGGCGAACACGTGCTTCGGAAGGATCGGCGCCTCTACGACGTCGAGCTGTTGCAGCAGCGGTGCATACGGTCGGCGAAAGCGGAACACGACAGTGGAATCGTCTGGCGCGTCCACCCGGAGAAGTGCCGCGCCCAGCGATGCTCGCGTGCGCGCGTGGAACTTGAGCAGCATTTCGTCGAAGGTGAACTTTACGTCAGCGGCGGTGAATGAGTTGCCGTCGTGCCAGCGCACGTCACGTCGCAGGTGAAAGCGGTACAGGGCGCCGCCCTCTTCCACGTCCCACCGCTCAGCGAGCTCGGGCCGCGGCGCCAGGGCAGAGTCGAGCGTCAGCAAGCCGTTGTAGAGCAGCCCCGCGGCGTAGTGAACGCCACCGTTGGTGGTGATCGCGGGGTTCAGATGGCCGGGGTCGCCCCCGATGGCGGCGACGAGCGTGCGCTCACCGCGCCGGGCACGCTCATCCGCGCACGAGCCGCCACCCGCTAGCAGGAGTGGGAGCAGCACAGCGCATGCAACCCCCCGTCGTCGACGCGCAACGGACACCGTGACCCCGTGTTTGATTGAGTTCAGAACGCTGGCGGCTGCTTTCGCAACACAAGAATGCGCGATGATCGGTGGTCGGGCGAGTAGCTGTCGTGGTGGACGCTTTACGAACCTCCGCAAGCGCCGTACACTCTTGCGATTCGCGCCGCTGACTCACTTCAAGGAGGGATCCTGACGGACCGATCGCCCGCGCAGGATCTCCCGCCATGCGGCTGCGCGCAGCCCGGAACCGCCGATCCCGCGTTTTGCTACTGCGGTGTCGAGGACCTCCTGCGAATCATACGCCGGCGCTACTCGCTCGCGGTCCTGAACGCGATCCATAGTCGAAGCGAGGCACGCTATCAGGACATCGCGGCGTCCATCCCGCAAGCGAGCAGCTCCACATTGGCCGAAACGCTGCATGCGCTCGAGCACGCCCAACTGGTCAGGCGGACGCTCACGCCTGATCCCGGCTCCCATCCGGCCTATACACTGCTGCCCGCCGGGTCCAAGCTCCTGAGCCGTCTGAGACGCCTGCTCGATGAGCTGCAGGAGGAGGAGCGCTAGCACTTCGGTTGACCGAAATGCCATTGCGGCGGCCCGAGCGCCGGCTAGGATACCGTTGCCGACCAGCGCCCTGTCGGGCGTGGTTGAACGGATCAGCCAAGAGGGGACGCATGCTCGAACGCCGCGTGATCGCGGTCGAAGGGACGGTGCAGGGCGTCGGGTTCCGTCCCTTCGTTCACGGCTTGGCGAACGCGCTCGAGTTGCAGGGGTTCGTGCGCAACGGCCTAGGCGGCGTGCTCATTGACGTACAAGGAGACCGCGAGTCGCTCGATCGCTTTCTCTCCCGGCTGACAGATGCGCCTCCGGCTCTCGCGACGGTCGAGCGGGTCCGCTCGCACATCGGTGTCGCGCGACCCTATGACGGATTCTCGATCGCGCCGAGCGAGGAGCGTCACTCCGGCGCGGATGCATCCGGCGGGCATTCCACGGTGCTGCCACCGGATGTCGCGACGTGCGCCGCGTGCCTTGCCGAGACGCTCGACTCGTCGAATCGGCGTTACGGATATCCATTCACCAACTGCACGCACTGTGGGCCACGCTTCACCATCGTCCGCGATCTGCCATACGACCGGGCACGCACGACAATGGCGGGCTTCGCGATGTGCGAGCGTTGCCGGCGCGAATACGAAGATCCGGCGGATCGGCGCTTCCACGCGCAGCCGGTCTCGTGCTGGGACTGCGGTCCGACCCTCGTGCTGCGTGCGCGTGTGCCGGAGGAAACGCTCGCTTCGGGACGCGCTGGCGTGCCCGCGGCCGCGGCGGCACTGACGCGCGGCTGGATTCTCGCCGTGAAAGGCATCGGCGGATATCACCTCGCGTGCGACGCAACGAATGGGGACGCCGTCGCGTGGCTGCGCGCTCGCAAGCGCCGGGACGCCAAGCCGCTCGCCATCATGGTTGCCGATGAGGCATGTGCCCGCGCGTTATGCACCGTCAGTGAGGCCGAGGCGGCGCTGCTGGCTTCGCCGGAGCGGCCCATCGTGCTGCTCGCGAAGCGGCAACCCTGTGCGGTAGTCGAAGAGGTCGCACACGGGAGCGGCGAGCTGGGTGTCATGCTCCCGTACACGCCGCTGCATCATCTCCTCCTCGCCGCTGTCGGCCGCCCGCTCGTCATGACCAGCGGCAACACCGCCGACGAACCGATCGCGTACGACGACAGTGACGCGCTGGCGCGGCTCGGCTCGATCGTCGACGGTGTCCTCACTCACGATCGCCCCATAGAGGCGCCTTGCGACGATAGTGTGATGCGCGTGATCCGGGGTGAGCCGTCGTTCGTGCGTCGTTCGCGGGGTTTCGCGCCGAGGGCTCTGGCAATGGCGCTTCACTTCGCGCGACCAGTGCTCGCCGTGGGCGGGCATCTGAAGAACACCTTCTGTCTCGGGATCGGCGAGCGGGCGCTGCTCTCGCACCACATCGGCGATCTCGAGCACCCGGCCGCGTCAACCGCGCTGCGTGCCAGCATCGACCATTACTGCCGGCTCTTCGATGTCCGGCCCGAAGTGGTGGCGCACGATCTACATCCGGATTATCGCTCGACCCGGCTCGCCGAATCGTTCGACGTGACGCAGAGGATCGCGGTGCAGCACCACCATGCGCACGTGGCGTCCTGCATGGCGGAGCATCGCGTCGCGGACCCTGTGCTGGGTATCGCATTCGACGGCGCGGGCCTTGGCACCGACGGTGCAATCTGGGGAGGCGAATTCCTCCTCGTGGATGGCGAGCATTCCGAGCGAGTGGCGCATCTCGATTACGTGCCCCTTCCTGGTGGAGACGCGTGCGCGCGCGAGCCGTGGCGCGCAGCCGCCGCGCACCTCGCCGCCGCGTACGGCGATGGCGTTGATGACCTGTCGCTTCCGCTCCTCGATCGGGTTGGCGTAAGGCGCTGGTCCATCATCCAGCGGATGATGCAGCAACGCGTCGGGTGCCCGCTGACTTCGAGCGTGGGCCGGCTCTTCGACGCCGTGGCAGCGATCGTCGGTCTGCATGACGTTGCGCGCTTCGAGGGACAGCCCGCGATGGCGCTGGCGAACGTCGCCGATCGCACAACCAAAGCGACGTACCCTATCGAGTATCGCGCGGCGAGCGATGGATGGATCGTCGAGACGGCGCCGCTCATCCGCGCCGTCGCCGATGACGTCGTTGCGGGGCGTTCCATCGCGGAGATCGCGGGGGCGTTCCACAATGCGCTGCGCGATCTCATGGTCGAGACCGTCGCGCGCGTCGCGAAAGACAGGGAGGTCCGTCGTGTGGCGCTCACCGGAGGAGTCTTCCAGAATGTGCTGCTGGCGGAGCGCGCGGCGGACGCACTCGAGCAGCGAGGCTTCGACGTCCTGCTGCACCGGCGCGTGCCCTGCAACGACGGCGGGCTCGCGCTCGGTCAGGCGTACGTCGCCGCTTTTGCGCTGTCCCGCTTCCGGGAGATGTGACGCCATGTGCCTCGGCATACCCGGCCGCATCGTCGAATTCGTGGATCCCACACGCCAGCTCGCCAAAGCAGAGGTGTCGGGAGTGCGCCGCACGATCAACGTCGGACTCGTGCTGCCCGACGGACTGCGGGAAGGTGACTGGGTGCTCATCCACGTCGGCTTTGCGCTCAGCATCATCGACGAAGACGAAGCGCGCCGCACCACGGAGTTCCTGACGCAGCTCGGCGACGGGTATGTGGACGAGCTGCGTCAGATCGCGGAGAGTCGCATCGAATGAGCGGCCTCGCGATTTCCGATTCGGTGCGGCCCGCGCGTGCGGCGATGCGATCGCTCGCCGAGCGTCGTTTCCGCGCGAGCATTGAGCTTCCCACCCGCTTCTTCGAGGCGCATGCGGACGAGATCTCTCGCGCATGCCTGGAGATGGCGCGCCGATTCCAGCGCGGGGGACGGCTGCTCGTCTTCGGTGAAGGCGCTGCCGCCACCGATGCGCAGCACGTCTCGGTGGAGTTCGTACATCCGGTGCTTGTGGGGAAGCGAGCGCTTCCGGCACTCTCGCTCGGCAGCGACGCGGCCACACTTAGCGCGATGGCGGCGTCCGCGCCCAGCGGCGATGCGTTCGCTCACATCCTCGAGATCCTGGGACGCGGAAGCGACATCGCGCTTGGAATCGCGGGGTCATCGTCGTCTCTCTCAACAGCTCGCGGGTTGGCGCGCGCGAAGCGGATGGGCATGCTCACGATCTACCTCGACGGAGAGGCTATTGGGCCCGCAGGCGCGGCTGCTGATTTCGTGTTCACTGTTCCCTCATCGGATCCGATGCTGGTGCAGGAGGTACACGAGATGCTGTATCACGTGCTGTGGGAGCTGGTGCACGTCTTCTTCGAGCAGCGAGCGGTTGAATGATCGACACCGCGGGACCGGTGCCCTCGGAAATGGCGGCTTGCGCGCCGGGCGCTCCTGGGGAGTGCGCTGTGTGCGGCGACGTGGCTCTTCCGGCACGTGTGCTCGAGGTACGTTCTGGTCAACGGTTGGCGACTGTCGCATTGCTCGCGGGGAAAAGCGCGGACACCTACACGCCACTGGATACCGTGCTCGAAACGGCGCTCGATCTGGTAGATGGAATCTCCGTGGGCGACCTGGTTCTTGTGCACCAGGGATTCATCATCAGCCGGGTGGGCGTTGCATGACCGCGGCAGAGCGGAACTTTGAACGGGAACTGTATCCCTTCCTTCACGACCCCGTGTGCGGCGACAAGGGACTCGACGCGGTTCTCGCCGAGGTCCGCGGCTCCACGCTGCAGAAATGCCGCGACACCGTGGAGCTGCGCCGGCGCCTCATCGCCGAGTATGCGGACACTCTGGTCGATGCCGCAGAGGCAATGGCCGACGCCTTTGCGCGCGGGGGCAAGCTCCTCGCGTTCGGAAACGGTGGGAGCGCCACGGATGCACAGGACGCGGCCGCGGACTGTCTGGTGCCGCCTGACGCGCGGTGGCGCGCGCTTCCAGCGCTTTCGCTGGTGAACGACACCGCGGTGGTGACCGCGCTCGCCAACGACGTCGGCGTCGAGAACGTCTTCTCTCGCCAGATCATCGCGTACGGTGAGCGTGGCGATATCGCGCTCGGAATCTCCACGAGCGGCAACTCGGCCAACGTCGTCGCGGCGCTCGCTGAAGCGAGGCGCCGTGGGCTCCTGACGATCGGTCTCGCCGGCTACGACGGCGGCGCGATGGCGCGCGGCGCGGCGCTGGACTTCTGCTTCGTCGCGCGGCTCGAGTACGTGCCGCGCATCCAGGAGGGGCACGCGACGCTGTGGCACGCACTGCTCGAGCTGACGCAGGAGCGGCTCGCGGAGCTCGCGGGAGTCCCCGCATGACGATGCATCACGTGGACGAGTACCGGACGCCAGAGGCCGCACGACAGCTCGCCTCCGCGATCGAGCGGCTCGCCGCGGGGCGGCCGTACAAGTTCATGGAGGTGTGTGGCGGGCACACGCACTCGATCTACAAGCACGGACTCGAAGAGCT
>JANNOC010000028.1:0-2286 GCA_031398865.1 Gemmatimonadota bacterium
GCCGAATGATTGCCGACCGATGTCGTAGATCGAAGACAGATTGTCGAAAAGGTGCGAGTTCGGGATCTCCTGCAGCATTGACTTGCGAAGATTCTCTAGAATTGTCTGCGCTTTGCCAACACCCAATGGGGTCACTTGCTCGTGATCCCCGACCACGATTACTTGCTTTCCGAGGTAAAGGGGGATAAGCGCGTTTAGATCGGCTTGACTCGCCTCGTCGATGATCACCACGTCGAAGCGTGTCGTGCGTGGATCGAAGCTCTCCGCCATGATCGAGATGGGCATGATCCAGACGGGTACCGCGTCGGCGCATTGCCTCATCAGTTTTCGCGCCTCGGATAACAGGGTCTGCCGCTTGTCCAGCTGTCTGGTCGATATGAGGCGCTTGGTTGTGTCCAGCCACCCGACCAAGGCCTGACGGATCGAGTAGTTGCTCTGCAGTCGTTCGAGTTGTTTCCCCCATGCCTTGGCGTCGATCAGCCATTGGGTCACCTGGCGGAGCGTCTCGCGTGCCCTGTCGATCTGACGCTGCAATTCGTGAGCGTCGAGACGGTCCCGGTCGGTAAGCGTGTCGTGCAGCTGCCGCCAAGTCCACGCCATTGCGAAGTCACCCGGAACAGTCCCTTGATGATGGGGTGGTACCCGGTGTGTGATCTGCTCCGCCCAGCCCGGCGCAATCAGGCCGAGCCTTCCACCGAGCTCGTCACGTTCCGCTACAAGGGGCTTCACGGCATGCAGGCGGCGAGCGTACGCTAGCGCCTTACTGTAGTCCTTCGGGTTGCGCGATCGAACGGACGCGATGACCCGGCCTATGCAACCGGCATCGGGCGAGGTTGGATCGACCTGTGCAGCGAGATTTGCTAGATTGCTGAAGGCGGTTTCGCACTCGCGTAACTTACGTCGCCCCGCTTCTGCAATCAGTAGTGGCGGCAGCATGGTGGACGCGAGACGCTCGATCACAAGGTAATCCGAAATCTGGCTAGGTTCCCTGGGAATCGTTGCTAGAAGTTCGTCCAACTTCAGGCCCGCGGCTTCGAGATTCGATGCAAACGGGATCCAAAATGAAGCATGCCAATTGAGGTAGCGTCGGATCTCGGACACCAGTGCACGGCACGCAAGCTCGGGCGCCTGACCCATCGCTCTGAGCGGCGATTGAATGTGGTTGCCGATCAATGTATCCCAGAGACCTTCAAGTTCCAGGCGAGAGGCTTCAAGGGTGGCAAGATGTCCTATTGCCTCAAAGTGGTCGCGATGGTTGGGTTGTCCGGCTGTAACCGACGTGGTCTTGATGAGCAGTCGCCACTCGGATCGGGTGGCAAGTTGCAGGAATCCGAGCTTTCCACCGGAATCGATGTGCTCGCAGATCTCGACGGTGATCTGGCATTGCTTGTGGACAGGGAGGGCCTCTGATAGTCGTGGGCGATGGTGAAGCACCAACGCATGGTACGAGTTGGCGGCAGCTGCCTTCTCGATGTATGTGATCAAACGTTCCCAGACCTCGCGATCGGATCCGCCGTGAACACCGGCGACAATCGCATAAGGTCGCCACGCCTGGCGGCGCAAGTCGTCGGAGAACTCGGTGGCGAGCGCGTTGGCCAGTGTTTCCACAGCCTCGCTGCCACGATCGGAAGTCCGCCAGCGATCGGTTCCGGGCGTCAGGTCCGTAGTGACGAGGTGTTGATACTCGGACACCATAACCTGGAACTGGCGTTCCGAAGGGAGCGTCGCGAGTTCAGGCAAGGGGTGGCGAGCATCCTGCTCTTCCTCAGTGGTGTACGAAGTGCCAAGGGCATACAGTCGAACGAGCTCCTGTTCGGACAGAAAGAATCTGGCCCCGAGCTTGACGGGTGAGGGTATCCATCCGTGCGATTCGCGATTCGTGGAAACAACGCGAGCAGCGTCGGACGGGGTGAACCGCTGTTCGCCGACGGTAATTTCTCGATACTCGTTTTCCAGCGCTTCGCGGAGTTTGTGCGTCAGCTGCGTGGTCAGGGTCAGTAGCTTGCTACGCTCAGTCTCAAACTGCTGAGACTTTTGTAGCAGGCTACCTGCCGTGTCGCTAGTGAGGCGCTCGGTGATTGATCCGATCGAGGATTCCAGCTGCCGTCGTGCAGTCTGATCGCTGCCGAGAACGGAGACGGCCAGCGCCCGAAGTGCTTCCGGGACCTTATCGTGCACGACCCGTAACGCCTTGGCGGTTTGGGCGGTTACCAGGATGGATTTTCCCTGTGCGAGCAGGTGTCCGATCAGGTTACCGATAGTGTGTGTCTTGCCGGTGCCGGGTGG
>JANNOC010000032.1:0-1524 GCA_031398865.1 Gemmatimonadota bacterium
CAGCTCGATGCGCGACCGATCGCTCTCCACCCCCTCCGCCTCACCGGTGAATGTCTGCTCTCCTTTCCGCAGAGTCACACGACAGCTGACGCCCTTGGTGCGCGAGCGCCGCACTTCGACATCCTCGAAGTAAATGCGACGCCGCCCTCCCGCGGCTTCGTCGGCGGCAGCCAGCCGCGCGGCGCTCGCATCAGCGCCGCTGCTTCGGGCCTCCTTCGTCTCCGTCGTGGTGGCAACCGAGATCTTGCGGTGGTCCAGCCGCATGCCGAGGTGCGCGATGAGCGCACTCTCGATATTCCGCACCGTCTGCTTCGGCGGGGTCTCCTGCGTCGTCAGCACGTGTATCTCGTCCACCGCCCCCAAATCGCTGGCGATGATGCGCGCCGAGATGACGCCAGGCAGTGTCGCGAGCAGCTCCTCCGCCCGCTTGATCGGAAGAACACTTCCGGCGATCGGGGAGAGATTCGGATTTGTGGGCAAGGCGAATTGGGACGGTGCGGTCAAGAGCATCCTCAGGGAACGAGCGTGTGAGGTCCGCTCCATCCGATGAAGGACGCCCCACGGTGATCTATGTCACGAAATCGAGGGCGCGCGAAATATGGTCATACGGAGCAAATCCCAGCAAGCACGGCGTCGCATTCGTTCTCGGGCACAGCGGGACGAAGACGCACGGCCCACGCGCTGGGACGGCCACTACACCCGCCGATCGCCCCGCGCCGCCTCGGTTATGGGAATGTCGTACTCGTGCAGCTTCCGATACAGCGTGCGTTCACCGATCCCCAGCATTTCGGCGGCCTTGCGCCGGTTCCCCCGCGTCTCCTTGAGTGCGGCTTCGATCGCCGCTCGCTCGATCTCTGCCATCGTCATCCCGGGGGTAATCAACACGACGTTCGGCGGCGGCGGCTCCTCACGCGGCTCGAGCCGCCCAACGCCGACGCCGCCATTCGCCGAGTCGGGGTGCACCTCGCCGATCCATACGCTCGGCGCGACGCGCTCGTGATTGATGCGCTGACGCAACTCCTCGAGCTGCAGCTTCAGCTCGACCAGGCTGCGCACGATGAACTCGAGCTCGTGCCCGCGCGCGTCCTCGCTGCCGCGAAGAACAGCCGCCCCCACGTGAACGGGAAGCAGCCGATCCAGCCCCGCGCCGGCTCCCGCACGCGCTTGTGGCGGAATGTCGCGTGCCTCGATTTCGCGGCCCGGCGCCAGCACCACCATGCTCTCGATCAGATTGCGCAGCTCCCGCACGTTCCCTGGCCAGTCGGCGGAAATCAACAGCGCCATCGCCTCGGCGGAGATTCCATGGAACGAGCGAACATGTTCGCGCGACAGCTCCTCGATCATGCGGCGCACGAGCAGCGGAATGTCCTCTCGTCGCTCCCGAAGCGGCGGGAGATAGATGCGCAGCACGTTGAGCCGATAGTACAGATCGGCGCGAAAAGCGCCCTGTTCGACGTGCTCGCGCAGCGGCCGGTTGGTGGCAGCGACGATCCGCACGTCCACGCGGAAGGGCTGCGTTCCGCC
>JANNOC010000080.1:0-2918 GCA_031398865.1 Gemmatimonadota bacterium
GGCCTACTATCGTCTGCACGGGACAAACGAGAGCGTCGTAAATTGGTTGCCGCAAGACGTCAAGACACTGCGCGCGATCGAAGGCGTTCTGGAGCGCTTTCCCGAAGCGCACTCCGACCTGCGTCCGAGCCAGATATCCCGCCGGCTGTTCAATCTCAACCGGACCATAGGGCACGAATACTATCGGCGGAACTTGCACCAGGAGGCCCGGCCGTACCTGCTGAAGGCGCTCAAGTGCAGGCCGCTGACAGTCGGCGCGTTCGCGGAGCTTGCGATCGGCGGTCTGCCGCAACGGCTGCGCATTGCACTGAACTGGTACGCACAGAAGCTCCGTCGTATGCGCGCGACGCGCCCCGGCTCCGTCGTGGAATAGCCAGGCATGTGCGGCATCAACGGCATTTTTGTTCTTCAGGATGGGGCGGGCCCGCTAGACCGCGAGGAACTGCTGCGCACGCGTGACTACATGTCGGCGCGCGGGCCAGATGGAGCCGGTGCGTGGTTCTCACCGGACGGACGCGTCGGCTTCGGCCACCGTCGCCTGGCAATCATCGATCTGTCGGACGCGGGCGCACAGCCGATGACCTCTGCGGACGGCCGATTCACCGTCACCTTCAACGGCGAGATCTACAACTACAAGGAACTGCGCGATGCGCTCGCCGCGCAGGGCGTGCAGTTCAGGTCACACAGCGATACGGAGGTGCTTCTGCATCTGTACGCGCGCAAGGGCGAGGCGATGGTGCACGACCTGCGCGGCATGTACGCGTTCGCGATCCGGGACGATGCGGCGAAATCGCTGTTCCTCGCGCGCGACCCCTACGGCATCAAGCCGCTGTACTACGCGGAATCGGGCGGCACGTTCCGTTTCGCCTCACAGGTCAAGGCGCTGCTGGCGGGCGGTGCGGTCTCGCGTGGCATCGAGCCAGCCGCGCTGGCCGGCTTCCTCATCTGGGGCAGCGTGCCCGAACCTTACGCGTTCTATGAGGGCATCCGGGCGCTGCAGGCTGGGCACACGCTGCGCGTGACCCGTGACGGAGTTTCGGCCCAGCGCAAGTACTGGGATCTCGCCGAAGTGATCGCGGCGTCGACTCGCGCGGCCACGAACGTGCCCACAGGCGAGGAACTGACCGTCCTGCGAGACGCGCTGTGTGATTCTGTGCGCGCACACCTTGTCGCCGACGTGCCGGTCGGCGCGTTTCTTTCCGCCGGCCTTGATTCTTCTACGATTGTGGGATTCGCGAAGGAGTTCTCGAATAACATCCGCACGATCACTTTCAGTTCCGAAGAGTTTCGCGGCAGTGAAGACGAAGAAGGCCCGCTGGCGGCGGAAGTGGCGCGGCATTTCGGCGTCAGCAACGAACGGCGGATGGTGAGCCGGGCGGAGTTCGAGTCCGACCTCGACGCTTTCCTGCATGCGATGGACCAGCCGACGATCGACGGCCTGAACACCTGGTTCGTCTCGAAGGCAGCCGCGGAAGCGGGACTCAAGGTCGCGCTTTCCGGCACCGGTGGCGACGAACTGTTCGGCAGTTACTCGACTTTCCAGGCAGTTCCGGCAATGGCGAGCCGCTATCGCGCGCTGGCACGGTTTCCTGCCGTCGGCAACGCGATACTCTGGTTGAACTCGACCTTTCGCTCGCGCAAGGCAACGACACGGCCGATGCTGGCCGGCGCAGCGCGCTTCGGCGGCACGATCGACGGCGCCTACCTGCTGCAGCGTGGGTGGATTCCGCCGTGGGAACTCGCCAGGGTGGTGCGCGATGACGTAGCGCGCGAAGGGCTGGCCCGGCTCGCGCAACTCGCGCCGCTGCAGATAGAGTCGGATTCCGGGACGCTAAACGACTTCGGCAGGATCGCGTATCTGGAGGCGACGCGTTACATGCGCAACCAACTGCTGCGAGACTCGGATTGGACCGGCATGGCGCATTCGCTCGAGATCCGCGTGCCGATGGTGGATGTCAGACTCACCGAGCGCGTGATTGGACTCGCCGCGAGCGGGCGCATGCCGAACGGCAAGGCCGCGCTGGCCAAGATCGTGCCTGGCGGCCTGCCTGCTGCAATTGCCAGCCGGCCCAAGACCGGCTTTTCGATTCCGATCTGGGTTTGGCTGCGTAACTCTCCCCGGGCGGCTGCATGGAAGAAGAACAGCTTCCTGTCGCACCCGAGTGTTGGCGCGTACAGCCGCTGGGCGTACTGTGTACTATCGAGCCTGCCCGAAACCGCGAGTGAGTTGCGATGACTGAGGCCACCATGACCTGTCGGGCCACACCCGTTGGTAAGACCACGGTCGTGATCATGTCCCACAACTACGGGCGCTATCTCGGACAATCGATTAAATCTGTTCTGACGCAGACGATCCGCGCCGCTCGCGTCATCGTGGTTGACGACGCGAGCGACGACGACACTTACTCGGCTGTGCTTCCGTACCTGCCCGAAGTGGAATATCACCGCGTCGAATTTCGCAGCCAGCAGAAGACGAGGAACTTCGGCTTGGCCCTAGCGACGACCGAGTTTGTGCTCTTTCTCGACGCCGACGATTACATGGTGGAGAGGATGCTCGAACGACTCGAAGACTCGCTTCAATCGCATCCCGAGGCGCGCCTTGCCTATTGCGACAAGTACGTTTTTGGAGACACGGATGCGATGCAGCGTCTCAACCTCGCTTCCCATTGGCGGGCAGGCAGCTTCTCGCTGGCGACGCTGCGCTTCAAGAACTTCGTGATGGCGACGTCTCTGGTGAGAAGGCGATTCCTCACTTCGTTTGACGAGCGAATCGTCCGCCTGACAGACTGGGATACCTGGCTCGCAATCCTGCATGAGGATGCTCATGCCGTTTACGTCCCCGAGCCGCTGCTCCACTACCGCGTGCATGGCGAAAACGTCTCTTTCCGCCGGCGTGAGTTGATCGAGCGGCTGAAGAT
>JANNOC010000092.1:0-1756 GCA_031398865.1 Gemmatimonadota bacterium
CATCTTGGCGGCGCCGGTCGACCTGACATGGCTGATTGTCGCTGCTTGCGCTCTGTTCAGTGGCGCGACGGTGCTGCGGTTACCTTTTGTGTCCGCCAGTTTTTCAGTCGGTGACGCGTTCAGCTTTTGTGCCTTGTTTCTGTATGGCGTAGAGGCAGCAACTCTGACAGTCGCTCTGGACACGCTTGCGATATCCCTGCGTCTCAAAGGTTCGATGGCGCGGACCGTGTTCAACGTGGCCGCGCCATGCCTCGCGATGTGGTGCGCAGGCACCGCGATCTTCGGCCTCGCTGAATTCCCCCTTCCGGTACATACCGTTGACTTCTCGCCGGCGCTCTTTTCAGTCGCTGCGTCTGTGGCGATCGTGTTCGGTGTGGGAAGCTGGTTCATCGCCGGCGCCGTCGCACTCCATGACGGCCGCCCTATCAGCCACACCTGGCGCAAACATTTCGCGCAAATGTGGGCGAATCCAGTCGCCTGCGGATACGCAGGGGCGCTGATGGCGATCGGTATCCAGCGCTTCGGTGTCACCGCGTTGATCGCTATCGTCCCGATCCCGATCATTCTCTACTTCGCGTTTCGCGCGGCTCTCGGCCGGATTAGCGATCACGTGCGGCATCTGAACGACGTGAGTCGGATGTATCAGTCAACCATCGAGGCATTCGCAACGGCTGTTGACGCAAAGGATCAGGTCACCCACGGTCACATTCGGCGCGTGCAGACCTACAGCATTGCGCTCGCTCGCCAACTCAAGGCAGACGATGAAGGCACTCTCAAGGCGCTCGAGGCCGCCGCACTCCTTCACGATGTGGGCAAGATAGGGATCCCCGAGCACATTCTCAACAAGCCAGGACGGCTCACGCCGGCCGAATTCGAGGTGATGAAACACCACGTCAAGATCGGGTCGGACATTCTGTCCACGGTCGAATTTCCATTTCCCGTTGTGCCCATCGTGAAAAATCACCACGAGAGCTGGGATGGAGGCGGCTATCCAGCGGGCACCCGGGGAGAGGACATCCCGCTCGGGGCTCGCATCCTCAGCGTGGTCGATTGTTTCGATGCACTGACCTCCGACCGCCCGTATCGCGCCGCACTGACCGTCGAAGCAGCGTTCGACATCCTGCGCGCGCGACGAGGCAGCATGTACGATCCGCGGATCGTCGATCAGTTCATCGAGATGCAGCCTCGGCTGCCGGCGATGCCTGACGCTGTCACTCCAGAACACGCGGCAGAAAGTCCGCCATGCGCACGCGAACCTGCGAATGCGATCACCGACGACGGCAACGGGGTCGCCCGGGGCCTCGTCGAGATTCTCGCGGCTGCGCTGCCGGACCATCTCTGCGTCGCGTACGAAGTTGACCTGCCATCAGCATCGGTCGCGGCCTGCGCGACGGCCGGGCCCGGATCCGCGGAGGCGGTGGGACACAGAGTCTCGCTGGGTCATGGCGTCAGCGGCTGGGTGGCGGCCAATGGCTCACAGATCCAGGAGACGGATGCCGTCCTCGACTTCCCGGGCGCGGGTGCTGGCAGTGTGCTGAGCACGCAGCGTTGTTCCTCCGTCGCCTTGCCTCTCCTGCCACCCCTCGTCATCACGGTCTATGGCCCCGCCGGCCAGACCGACCGGCGGGCGCAAGTGACCGGGCAGTTACTCGGACTCGTCGCTCACCTCGTCAACGCCGCTCAGAAGACGTCTACGCCGCACCATTAGTGTTCATCTTGTGCAGATGCTGCAACCGGCGCAAATGCAGTGAGATGC
>JANNOC010000093.1:0-4401 GCA_031398865.1 Gemmatimonadota bacterium
GTTTTGCGAATCAGCGTGCCCGCCGCGTCGAGGGTGTGAATGGCGAGGGTGCGCTTGTGGAGGTCGATACCGGAGTACAACATCGGGGGCACTCCCAGTCGAGGGGGTTACGAACTTCGCTGCGTTAGGCCTCGTTGGGAATATCAAACGGTTGCAGCAGACAGCCGAGCTATTGTACGCGCGCTTCGCGCGCTCTATTCATTCGGCTGCAGCTGAACCGTAGCGTTATGCCGCAAGCCATTGCGATCGATGGGAGCTAGAGCCGTAGACGCGGCGGTCTAGAGTTCGCTGGACACGGTGGGTCCCGTTCCGGTTGCTCTTCGCCGACGGGCGGTGGTGGCTCGCCAGTATCGTGGGAGAGATTCGGTGCGGGTGCTCGAATCATTGGCCGCCGCGCGCGGCGAGCAGTACGTTTTGGGCCACCGTTTCCCGAGGCGACCCGGCATGTCCTTGGACCTCCGCGAGCAGCTCCAGCAGACACTCGCGGGGAGCTTCGTCCTCGAGCGCGAGCTGGGCGGCGGGGGGATGTCACGCGTCTTCGTCGCGACCGAGACGGCCCTCGATCGCAAGATCGTCATAAAGGTGCTCCCGCCGGAGCTCGGCCACGGCATTAGCGTCGACCGGTTCAAGCGCGAGATCCAGCTCGCGGCGCAGCTCCAGCATCCGCACGTCGTCGGGGTATTGAGCGCGGGCGAGACGGGCGGTATCCCGTTTTACACGATGCCGTTCGTCGACGGGCGCTCGTTGCGCGAGCGCCTCGACACGTCTGGCGCCCTGCCGATTCCGGAAACGATCAGCATTCTGCGCGACGTGGCCAAGGCGCTCGCATACGCGCACGCGCACGGTGTCGTGCACCGCGACATCAAGCCCGACAACGTGCTGATCACGAGCGGGAGCGCCGCCGTCGCCGATTTCGGGATCGCGAAAGCCCTGGCCGCGGCCCGCACGGGACCGGGCGCACAAACCCTGACGCAGATCGGCACGTCCATCGGCACGCCGGCCTACATGGCGCCGGAGCAAGCGGCGGCCGATCCCGACGCCGATCACCGCGCGGACATCTACTCCTTCGGCGTGATGGCGTACGAGATGCTGGCCGGGACCCCGCCGTTCCACGGCAGAAGTCCGCAGCAGTTGCTCGCGGCGCAGATGGCCGAGGCGCCGCGGCCGATACGCGACCGCCGTCCCGATACGCCCTCAATGATCGCGGACATGGTGATGCGCTGTATGGCGAAGGCGCCGGACGACCGGCCGCAGCGCGCGGACGAGCTCGTGTTCGTGCTCGACGCGACGAGTGGCGCGGGCCCTTCCGCGATGCCGGCACATCCGGAGCGGTGGCCGGCGTCGGCCACGGCGCTCGGGGTGTGGTCCGCTGCGTTCCTCGCCGTCGCGGCTGCGGCGCGTGCGGCGACTGTGTGGGTGGGGCTGCCCGGCTGGGTGCTTCCCGGCACGATGCTTGTCATGGCGCTCGCTCTGCCGGTCGTGGTGTTCACGCATCTCGTCCACCGCCACGCACGTCTCGCGCGCGCGGAGAGGGCGATCACCCCCGGCGGCTCGGTCCGCACTCATTCGGCACTCACTCGGTTCGCGATCGAGGCCAGCTCGCGCGTCTCGTGGCGGCGCACGGCGCTCGGTGGCGTATACGCACTCGGCGCATTCTCACTCGTCGTCGTCGCCTACATGATGCTGCGCACGCTGGGCATCGGCCCGGGCGGATCGCTCTTCGCAAAGGGCACACTGCGGACAAAGGAGCGGATCGTCGTCGCCGATTTTCGCAGTACCGGCGACACGGCGCTCGGCCCCGTCGTGACCGAGGCGTTCCGCACGGGACTCGCACAGTCGCAGAGCATCGTTGTGCTGCCGGCAATCGCGGTCCGCGAGGCGCTCCGTCGCATGCAGCGGGACCCGAACGCCATGGTGGATGTCACCCTGGCGCGCGAGCTCGCGACCCGGGAGGGGATGAAGGCGTTCATCGAGGGCGACGTGCTCTCGATCGGCGGCCGGTACGCGCTCGGGGTACGACTCGTCGAGACCCAAACCGGAAAGTCCCTTGTGTCGCTGCAGGAGCGAGTGGACAACGAGCGCGATCTCCTCGCGGCGATCGACCGACTGACCACTCGCCTGCGCGAGCGGACGGGCGAGTCGCTGCGCGACATCCGAGAGGCGCTCCCCCTCGAGCAGGTCACGACGCCGTCGCTGGCGGCGCTCCGCAAGTACGTGCAGGGCACGCGCGCCCTGTCGTTCGACGGCGACTTCGCGAGAGGCGCCGCGCTGCTGGAGGAAGCCGTCGCACTCGACACCGGCTTCGCGATGGCGTACCGGAAGCTGGCCGTCGAGTACAACAACCGCGGCGGCCGTGAAGACCGCGTCGTGCAGCTCATCTCGCAGGCGTATCGGCACCGCGACCGCCTGAGCGACGCGGAACGCTTCCTCATGCTCGCCGGGTACTACCAGTTCGGTCCGCAGCAGGACCTCCTGAAGACGATCGCGGCGTACGAGTCGCTGGCCGAGCTGCAGCCGGACAATTGGACCGCGCTGAACAACCTCGCCGCGATGTATCAGTTCGCGCACGACTACCCACACGCGCAGGCCGCGATCGTGCGCGCGCTGACGATGCCCGACCCGGCCCCCGTCGTCTTTACGAATCTCGGCACCATCGGCGTGGGTCTCGGCGACACCGCGCAGGTCCGGCGCGCCATTCGAGTGATGGCGACGAAGTTCGCGACCAATCCGTACGCGACACTCCAGCGCGTGCGGCTGCTCAACGCCCTCGGGCAGCGCGACTCCGCCGCGTCGCTGGCGACGGAGGTGCTGCGCTCCGCGAAATCGGACCCAGCGTCGCGCGCGAGCGCCGCACGCACGCTGGGCGAGTTCGCGCTGATGGAGGGCCGCCTGGCGGACGCGCGCCGGCTGTTCGCGGATTTCTGGCGCATGCAGGGCGAGCTCGGCGCGACGGCGGCACCGCTCGAGGCCGGGCTCGGCGAGGCGTGGCTGGACGGCTGGACGCGCGGTGACACGACGCGCGCGAGGGCGACGCTCGAGCGAACACTGTCGGCGCACCCCCTCGCCGCAGTGCCCAACGCCAACCGGCCGTATGAGCGGGCAGTTGCGGTTCTCACGCTGGTCGGGCGCATCGCCCAGGCGCGTGACGCCGTGTCGCTGCTCGAGCGAGCGCGCGCGGTCAGGACACGGTCCGTCGACCGGCGCCTCCGGCACACGATGCTCGGCGACATCGCGATCGCCGAACGCCGATACGACGATGCGATGCGCGAGTACCGCGACGGCGATGTGTTCAATCCGTGCATGGTGTGCATGCAGCCGCGTCTGGCGCGCGCCTTCGATCTCGCAGGGCAGCGCGATTCCGCCATCACGGCGCTCACGCGCTACGTCGACACGCCGGATGCGTTCCGCGCCACCGGGCCGATCTTCGTCGGCGTCGACGCCGACTACCTCGCGGGGGCCTACAAGCGGCTCGGCGAGCTGCTAGAAGCGCGCGGCGACCGTCAGCGCGCCCGGAGCTACTACTTGAAGTTCGCCGAGCTGTGGAAGCGGGCCGATCTCGAGCTGCAGCCGAAGGTGGCGGAGGTGCAGCGGCGGATCGCGGGGCTGACGGACGCCGGAGCGCGATAGCCACGTCCCAGCCTTTCGCAGTCCTAAGGCGGTCCGCTCTCCGCAACCAGCCACCCTGTCGCATAACGGATGGTTGCTGCTGACGAGGGTTATCATGGTGCGCCGCCGCTGCGCGGCGGCATTGTGAGGAACCCTCGCAGCAGAACCCGGCGGTTGAGGATGCAGGAAAAGCCCTTTCGGGGCATGCCTGAGCACTCGGCGGCGCGTCAACCCGCGGTTTGCGATCCGTTGGCGTGATAAGGTCGATGAAGCGCGAGATCGTGACGCCCGGCGCGCCGGACCGGACGGCCGTTCCATCTTTCGTTAGGCGGCGTAGCCGTGCGTGGCGCGCTACAAGTTGGCAGCCGAAAACGTGAGACCGGTGACACGTCGCAAATGATCGAACCACTCCGACTCTCGTTCACAGTTGCCTGCGACGCGGCACACGCTTTCCAGCTGTTCACCGAGAAGGCGTCGCTCTGGTGACCTTATGCGCACTCCGTGTCGGCCGAGCCGGGGATCACGGTGGCGCCGAGGAAGCACAACCGAGTGCGAAAGCGACAGCGGCGAGGATGCGCATTCTACCTCCAGAAAAAGTCTTCACAGAAGAACGCGCGATCACAGACGCGGCCTCCCGCCGCGCCGAACGGCGTTAGGCCCTGGCCCCGTCAGGGGCTCGGAGCCTTGAGTCGATACCCCTCGGGTGGCGTCGCCCCCATGAGGTTTCGCACGAAGTAATCCCAGGTGCGCCGCACCATGTACGGCTCGGCGGCGAATCCGTGGTTCCGATTGGGC
>JANNOC010000101.1:0-1725 GCA_031398865.1 Gemmatimonadota bacterium
GGCGGCGAACTGGTCCTCACCTACACGGGCCGCGGCGGCTATTTCGGCGAAATGGGCCTGCTGGGCGGCGGCGTGCGCACCGCCACGTGCACGGCGCTCGATCACGTCGACGCGGTACGCATCAGGAGCGAGGACTTCGCCTTGATGGTCGAGCGCTTTCCCGACATTCGCGCCAGTCTCGAGCAGGTCGCGGCCGAGCGCGCGGCCATGAACGTGCAGCGCGCCCGCACGCTGGAGGCCACGCCGCTCAACGATTTCCTGTCGCAGGGATTGATGGAGGCGCAGAGCCTGCTGCTGCTCGATCTCGAGAAGTGCACGCGCTGCGATCAATGTGTGACCGCCTGCGCCGACGCGCATGACGGCGTCACGCGCCTGGTGCGTGAGGGGCTGCGCTTCGACAAGTACCTCGTCGCCACCTCGTGCCGGCAGTGCCGCGATCCGCTCTGCATGGTCGGGTGTCCGGTCGGAGCCATCCGGCGGCGCAACTCGCTCGAGATCATCATCGAGGACTGGTGCATCGGCTGCGGGCTGTGCGCAAACAATTGTCCTTACGGCAACCTGAACATGCACCCGTTCCCGGTGGCGGACCCGGCTCACCCAGGGCAGAAGGCCACGCAGCGCAAGGCGACGGGCTGCGATCTCTGCATGGAGCACGCGGAGCCGAGCTGCGTCTACGCCTGCCCGCACGACGCTGCGCACCGCGTCGAGCCGCTCGTGTTCTTCGCCTCGCTGAGGGGCGCGACGATGGACCGGCGGGAGCCGTCGGCCGGCACCGAAACCACGAGCAAATGACGCCGTGCTGATCGACCATACCCACCGCCGCTGGGCCATCGCCACCACCGCCATGTTCGGCGCGTCGCTCGTGCTGTACGTGATTTACGTGGCGAGCGTCGTGGCGCCCGGCGGCGGCACGCTTCCGGGCCTGGCCTTTGGCGTCGCCGGTTTCGGGATGATGGTATTTGCAGGCCTGCTCGGGGTGCGAAAAGCGTTTCCGATCTGGCGCGTCGGCCGCGCCCAGACCTGGCTGCGCGGCCACCTGTGGCTGGGCACGCTGAGCTTCCCCGTCATCGTGCTTCACGCGGGCGGAACGTTCGGTAGCGGCCTGACCTGGATCCTGATGTGGCTGGTGGTGATCGTCGTTGTGAGCGGGCTGGCCGGCGCCTACCTGCAGCACACGCTGCCGCGCCGTATGCTGCGCGAAGTGCCGATGGAGACGATCTTCGATCAGATCGATCACGTCCGCGCGCAGCTGCGCGCCGAGGCCGATACCATCGTGGCGGAAGCCTGCGGAAAGATCGAGGTCGAAACGGTTGCGCCCGGCGCGCCGGCGGCGTCGGCGCTGGGCAGGCTGGGCGTCATGGCCGGCGAGGCCGCCGCGGCGTTGGCGAGCACCGTGCGCATCGACGCGGAAGCATCGGGCCCGCTGCGCGAGTTCTACGGGCGCGACATGGGCCCGTTTGTCACCTCGCCCTCGGCGCGCCATCCACTGGCGGATCGGGCGCAGGCGACTCTGCGATTCGAGAAGCTGCGCGCGCTAGTGCCGCCGCTGTTTCACGGGCCCGTGGCGGATCTCGAGAACATCTGCGAAGAGGAACGGCAGCTCATGGCGCAGGCGCGCCTGCACGGGCTCCTTCACGCCTGGCAGCTGGTGCATGTGCCCCTGTCGATCGCGCTGCTCGCGCTCGCCGCCGTGCACGTCGTCGTCGCGTTGAGATATTGAGATGA
>JANNOC010000141.1:0-1707 GCA_031398865.1 Gemmatimonadota bacterium
GAAAGAGCCCCGGCAGCGATTCGACGGCTACGCCGCCAAAGACTGCACGTCGGCGAATGCCTGGAAGATCCACAGGCACGATGTGCTGGGCATTGGCCGGGAAGTGGCCAACGTGCTGAAGGGCTTCAGGCGCGATCTCAACGCCGTGTTGTCTCGGGGCGTTCGTCGTGTCTATCAGATCGCGCTGCGGGAGTATCGCGAGACGCTCGACTCGCACGGCGTGCTCGATTTTTCCGAAACACTCTCGCAGGCGCTTATCCTGCTCGCCCAGATGGAGGAATTTGCGCGCAGCCGGTATCGCCTCGAGGGCCGGTATCACCATGTGCTGCTCGACGAATTTCAGGACACCAGCCGGGCGCAGTGGACGCTCGTGGCGCTGCTGATCCGCTCGTGGGGAGAAGGCAGCGGCGTGGCGGACAACGCCCCTCTGATTCCGTCGATATTTCTGGTCGGCGATCGCAAGCAGTCGATCTACGGATTCCGCGATGCCGACGTGGCGGTGATGGACGAGGCCGGCGCCTTCGTTGACCAGCTCCGTCCCGATCGCGACGCTCGCCGCGCGATTTCGAAGAGCTTCCGCGCGGTGCCGCAGTTGCTGGCCTTCGCCAACGATCTGTTCCAGGAAATCGAGAAGGATGAGGCTCGCCGTGATGCCTTCCGGTTCGGCGAGCAGGACACGTTTCCCCTTGAGCTGCCCGTACCCCCCGGCGACGCGCTGGGCATCGTCGGAGCGCCGACCGTCGCCGATTGCGCCGGGGCAGTGGCGGCGGAGATCCGCCGTCTGCTCGATTCGCGCGCGCTCGTCCGCGATCCATCGACGCGTGAGCCGCGACCCATCAGCCCTCGCGACGTCGGCATCCTGTTCCGCACCAAAGACAGCCACCAGGATTTCGAGAAGGCCCTGGAGCGTCAGCGCATCCCCTCGTATGTGTACAAGGGCCTCGGCTTCTTCGAGGCGGACGAGATCAAGGATGTCCTGGCGCTGCTCAGGTACCTCGCTGCGCCCGACTCCAATCTGCGCGCCGCGGCCTTCCTGCGCTCCAGGTTTGTGCGGCTGTCCGACCCGGCATTGCAGGCGCTGGCGCCCCAGATTGCGGCGGCGCTCAACGGCACGAGAGAGCCTCGTCTCGACGAGATCGGCCCCGAGGATCGCCTGGTGCTCGCGCGCGCGCGCGCCCGAGCGTTCGGCGATGGCTGAGCCTCGTCGATCGCCTTCCGCCGGCCGACGTGCTCGAAATGGTGCTCGACGAAACGGCCTACGCGTTCGAAACGCGCGGACCGCGCGTGCGCCATGCTCGCGAAAATTTAAAAAAAATACGCGCGATGATTCGACGCGTGCAGAACCGCGGCTACGCGACGATGTCGCGGCTGGCCGAGCATCTGGAGCGGCTGACCGCGGGAGACGAGTCGAACGCGGTGATTGACGCGGGCGACTCCGTGAACCTCATGACCATCCACGCCGCCAAGGGGCTGGAGTTTCCGGTCGTGTTCGTGGTGAATCTGAGCAAGGGCACCGGAGGGCGCCGGGGCGCCATTCGCGTGGTATCGGACGCCGAACACGGCCAAGCCTGGCTGAGCGTTGGCGATTTTCAGTCGGAAGCCGACGCAGACGCCAAGGCGAAAGACCGCGAAGAGACCAAGCGCCTGCTGTACGTCGCGCTGACACGCGCGCGCGACCGGCTCTATCTTGGATCCGAAGTGAAGGAC
>JANNOC010000170.1:0-2279 GCA_031398865.1 Gemmatimonadota bacterium
GGCGAGACCGACGTGTCCGAGACGTTTCCCACCCGGAACGAGTACGGGCGGCGGCAGGTCACGATTCAGAACGGGAGTCACGACGCCGACGTGTGGTTCCCGCTGTCACAGGCGGTTTCGTCGGCGTATCTCGTGCTGAACACCGCTCTGCCGACCCCGGAGAGCAACATCAACTACGCCCGGGCGAATCTGTTCCTGGGGTATTCGTACGTGTTTATGGCAGAGCAGTTCTGCCGAGGCACGGTATTGGCTGGGCCGGAGCTGACCACCGCCGCCATGCTTGACTCGGCAGTGTTGCACTTCGGGCTCGCCGTTTCGCGCGGCACGGCCGCCGCCGGCGAGGGGTTAATTCTCGCCAACGCCGCTCGGGTGGGTACGGCCCGCGCACACCTCCAGGCGGGTCGCGGGGCGCAGGCGATAACGGCAGCCGACGCCGTCCCGGCCGGATTCAACTACAGCCTGACGTTTGTGGATGACCTGGCCCAGCGGTTCCGGCTGGCGAACCGGATGTTCTTCTACGTCCGGGACCGTGGCTCGATCGCGGTGGCGCCGATCTGGCGGACCACTGATCCGCGGGTGCCGTGGCAGGTGACAACAGCCTTCGCCCCACAGGACGCTGCCTACGCCAGCGACCGAGGGGTGCCGTACGCGATTCAGCTGAAGTATCCTGCCTACAACACACCGGTTCGGCTGGCCTCGAAGCTGGAGGCTGACTACATCAAGGCGGAGGCGCAAGGAACCGCAGCACAATTGGTGCTGATCGCCGCTCGCCGGTTGGCAAACGGCCGGCCGGTTTATACCGGTGCGGTTGATGCGAACTCGGTGTTGACAGAGTTCTTTACGCAGAAGGGCTTCGATTTCTACCTCGAGGGGAAGCGCATGGGTGATTTCCGGCGCTCTCCCAACAACATCATCGGGGTTCCCGTACCAGGGGCGGTGTATTGGAAACCGGGCTTTGCCCCGGTCGGCAGTGACACATGCTATCCTTTCCCGATTCGGGAGATCGACAACAACCCGAACCTCGGCGGCTAGACCGCGGGGCTTGGGCCTGAAGCCGGTGCCGGACGTGGTCAACAGGGGAAGCTTCGGCTTCCCCTGTTGGTTTTTTCAGGGGCTGTTTTTGACCCAGGGCCTCGTAGTGGCGTTTCGATCGTATGGATAGTTAGAAGGGACGGTCGCGGAGATACCCGTGACCCTTCGGTCGTTGGTTGCCGGGGTATGCGACCACAGCAGCGACGCTTCGATGACAGGGCAAGAGGCGCCGATCGGCGGCTAGACATGGAAGTATTCCCCAGATAAGCTCCCACACCAGGCGCCGCTCAGTGCGCCGGTGTTTCGCAACGCTTTGTGGAGAAATCGCATGGTCGCGCACAGCCTGTGGAGGGCTTGCAGTTGTTGCGCATCCATTGCGCTGCTGACGTGCCTAACGGTGTCCGGGACGGCGTTGGCGCAGGCGCCGATGGATTCGTCTGCTCACGGGAGCGTGGCCATCGAGGCGAACGCCGGCGCCACGGTCGAGCCACCTATTGACATCTCCTCCCAGTACCGCGCTTCCGCGAATCGCCTCATCGCCGCGGCGCTGCGCGACAGCGCGGCGTTCACTCGGCTCACGCTGCTCGTGGACAAGTTTGGGGCGCGCTTCAGCGGCACGCCGCAGCTGGAGCAGGCCATCGACTGGATTCTCGCCGAGATGCGCACGGACGGCCTCGACAACGTGCGCGGTGAACCCGTGATGGTGCCGCGCTGGGTGCGCGGTGCGGAGTCCGCGACGTTGTTGCAGCCGCGCGTGAAACCCCTGCGCATGCTGGGGCTCGGCGGCAGCATCGGTACGCCAAATCGTGGGATCACGGCCCAGGTGCTCGTCGTGGGAAGCTTCGAGGAGCTTGCACAACGCGCGAGTGAGGCGCGCGGCAAGATCGTCCTCTTCGACGTGCCGTTCACGACCTATGGCGCGACGGTGCGATACCGCTCGGGTGGCGCGGTGGCCGCGGCGCGGGTGGGCGCGGTCGGGAGCCTGGTGCGCTCGGTCACACCGCATTCGCTCAATACGCCGCACACCGGGGGGATGCGCTACGACTCCACGGTGCGGCAGATCCCGGCTGCCGCCGTTACGCCTGAGGATGCGGCACTGATGCGCCGCATGCAGGCGCGCGGGGAGCGGATCGTAGTTCGTCTGGTCATGGCGGCGCGCATGCTGCCCGACGTGCCGTCGCGCAACGTGGTCGCGGAAATCACGGGCTCGGAGAGGCCCGAGGAAGTCGTCGTGATCGGAGGGCACG
>JANNOC010000197.1:0-3963 GCA_031398865.1 Gemmatimonadota bacterium
GCCTAACGCGGGCCCGAGAAGAAAGAGACCGATCGCGCTGCGCGCCACGACTGCGCTGGTCGGACCGTCGCCGCCTCGCAATGACAGCATCGCGATGACAATGAGTGGCAGCAGTACCACGTCGTTCATTCCCGACTCGACGCGCAACGCCATGCGGGCCCGCGCGGGAAGGACCGGGGAGCGAAGCACGCTGCGCAGCAGAACGGGATCAGTAGACGCGAGCGCCGCACCGAGAATCACGGCCGCCGGCACGGACAGGTCCAGCAGCAGCCTTCCCGCCACCGCGATCAGCGCGGCGGGCACGAGGGTGCCCGGACCGAGCATGCGCCACGTCAATCGCTTCTGCGCTCGAATCTCCGCTGTTTGCAGCGTGACCGCGTCGCTGAAAAGGACGAGAGTCAATCCGAGCGTCGCGAGCGTTTGCAGGATGGGAGAGCCGAGCTCGATGTCCACCACACCAAGGCCCGACGGTCCGAGCACGACACCGAGCGCGAGGAAAATCGCCACCAGTGGAAGGCCGCTGCGCTCCAGTGCGCCCGAGAGGAGCGCGGCGACAACGATGACGATCCCGACCAACGCGATCGTTGTTGTGAAGTGCTCCACCAGTCCTCCACCCAAGGGTCGCGGCAGCGGGGCGCTGACTTGTTCCCTGCCCAGCGCGCGGTAGATATAGCTCCCTCGGCGCGCGCGGCGACAGGGCCCTGGCTCGCCCACGCACGCAGGCGTGGAGACGGCCTCTGGCCATCTCCACGCAACCCTCCACGCCCTCACCGTGTCAGAGAGTCGTTCAGATCGTGGCGAGCTCCCCCAAGACCCGAGGCCTGTGGACGAACGGCAGCTGATCTCGCGAGCCGTTGCTGGGGACCCAGCTGCCGAGCGAGTGATCTACGATACGCATGTCGATCGCGTGTACCGGCTGGCCTTTCGGCTCGCCGGGGACGACGACCTGGCTCGCGACTACACCCAGGAGACGTTCATTCGCGCGTTCGGCAAGCTGGGAGAGTTTCGTCACGAGGCGACGTTGTCTACCTGGCTGCATTCCATCGCGGTGTCCGTCACGCTGAACGGGCTGCGCAAGGTGAAACGGTTTCGTGCACGGGAAGGGTCGTTCGAGGATGCGCTGACCATTCCCGTGACGACGCGGCGCGCGGAGCCGGATCTCAAGGACCGATTGGCGCGCGCCATTGACGCGCTGCCGGAGGGCTATCGCACGGTGTTCGTCATGCACGACGTGGAAGGTTACACGCACGAAGAAATCGGAGCCGCGCTCGGGGTGCAGTCCGGCACCTCCAAGGCCCAGCTCTTTCGGGCACG
The DNA here is from genome assembly GCA_031398865.1 of Gemmatimonadota bacterium. Classification (GTDB taxonomy): domain Bacteria; phylum Gemmatimonadota; class Gemmatimonadetes; order Gemmatimonadales; family Gemmatimonadaceae; genus JANNOC01. Next base: position 1,315 of record JANNOC010000197.1, read on the forward strand.
CGCGAAACTGCGGGACGCATTGTCGGACTTTGCGGGAGAATGGGTGTCATGACTGACCAGCCGGAAGACGATCGCATGGATCACTTGCTTCGTTCATTGTCGGCGGACTACAACCAGCCGCCGAACACGGTACCGCGCGAGGCGATGTGGAGCGCGATCCAGCAGGCGCGGGCGGAGACGGCCGGCGCTGATACCCAAAAGACGAAAGTGTTTCCGCTGCGTCGGCGCCACTGGATTCCGGTCGCGGCTGGTCTCGCTGCGACACTGCTCATCGGTGTCGCGATCGGCCGCTACTCGAGTCCGAGCGACACGACGCCTACTGGCACGGCGTCATCGGCGACCACTGCTCCGGCGGTCGGCGGCACTGGTCTCGGTGCCGAGGCCCGTCGATCAGTGGACGTTGCAGGAACTACCGCCGACCGGCCGTACGAAGTCGCGACGCTGCAGCACCTCGGCCGTGTGGAAGCGCTGTTGACGTCGTTCCGCGCGGAGCCGGCCGGCGCGCGCGGCGACGAGCAAGTGGCGGCGTGGGCGAGAGAGCTGCTGCTGTCCACGCGGCTGCTGCTCGATTCGCCAGCGGGTAGCGATGCGCAGCGGCGCCGGCTGCTCGAGGATCTGGAGCTCGTGCTCGTGCAGATCGTGCAGCTCACGCCGGACAAGGGCAGGGAAGAGCGCTCGCTCATCGAGCGCTCCATCGAGAAGGATGACATGCTGACCCGACTGCGGAGTGCCATTCCCGCGGGCGCGGTCCTCAATGCAACCTGAGGAACAGGACTAATGACTGGACGTATACTCGCTGCGACGCTCGTAGCCGCACTCGCCGAAACCGCCAGCGCGCCGGGTGGAGCGCGCGCGGTGCCGACAGCGGTCGCGGTAGCTCGAGCAGCCGATGGGGTCGCCATCGCGTTCATCGCCAGCGCGATCCCGACCGCCCGCCTCCCGCAGCTCCGTGCGATCGACGACCCCGCTGACTCACTGTACACGCTCGCGCGCGAAGCCCTGAACAGTGGTCGCTTTGCCCGCGCCGCCGAGCTGTTCGCCCGGCTCAGCGAGCGGTATCCCCGCTCCGAGTATGCGGGCGACGCCTACTACTGGCGCGCATTCGCGCTGTATCGCGCCGGCGGCAGCGATGACCTCAAGGCAGCGTTGAAAACGCTCGAACAGCAGGGGAAGCGTTTTCCGCGCGCGGCGACTCGTGGTGATGCACGCACGCTCGCAACGCGCATTCAGGGAGTGCTCGCGCGCACCGGCGATGCCAGGGCTGCGGAGTCGGTGCAGGAAGAAGGCAATCGCGTCGCAACCAGCTGTCCGTCGGAAAATGACGACGACGACATGCGCATCACGGCACTGAACGCCTTGCTGCAGATGGATTCCGAACGTGCCGTCCCGATTCTCAAGAAGGTTCTGGAACGGCGGGACGATTGTTCGAAAGGCATGCGTCGCAAGGCGGTCTTCCTGCTGTCGCAGAAGAACACGCCGGAAACGGCTGATCTGCTCCTCGACATCGCGCAAAATGACCCGGACTCGGAAGTGCGCGAGCAGGCTGTCTTCTGGCTCTCCCAGGTTCGCGATGAGCGTGCCGTGGACATGCTGGAGCGGCTGCTCCAGACCTCGCGTGACGAAGAGATCAAGGACAAGGCGATCTTCGCCCTGGCTGAGCACCGCGGCGGGCGCGGACACCCGATCCTGCGGGCGTACGTGGAGCGGGAGAGCGAGCCGACGTCCTTGCGCGAGAAGGCCATCTTCTGGCTGGGACAGAAGCGCTCCGCCCAGAACGCCGAGTTCCTGCGTGGGTTCTTCACCAAGACCACCAACGAGGAGCTCAAGGAGAAGGTGCTCTTCTCCCTCTCACAGATGCGTGGCGCGGGCAACGACCAGTGGCTGCTCGACGTCGCCATGAACGCGAAGGAGAGCGAGGAAGTTCGCAAGAAGGCGCTCTTCTGGGCCGGGCAGGGAGGGGCGTCCATGGACGCGCTGATCTCGCTGTACGGCAGGATGAGCGGCCGCGAGATGAAGGAGCAACTCATCTTCGTGTACTCGCAGCGCAAGGAGCAGAAGGCAGTGGACAAGCTGCTCGACATCGCGCGCAAGGACCCCGACGTGGAGCTGCGCAAGAAGGCGATCTTCTGGCTGTCGCAGTCGCGCGATCCGCGCGTCGCACAATTTCTCCTGGAGCTGATCGAGCAATGATGCCGAAACTTTGTGCCAGTGCACTCGCGGTGGTGCTCCTGGCCCCACACGCCGCGGCGCAGTCCATCGCGGAGCGCGTCGCGAAGGCGCCAGATGGAACCGTGCGGATGACGTTCGCCACACGGCCGGGCGTTTGCGGTGACGGGGACCAGAATATCACGACACGCCGCGGCTCCAGCGTGCACCAGGGGCGCAGCTGGAGTTCCACGGATATCGAGCGCGATCTGGATTGCGAGGAAGGACCCGGCCGCCTTGTACTCGCCGTCACCGGAGGCAAGGTAACGCGGATCAGGACGTATGTCGGCGGACGCTGGCGCGAGCGCAGCAACGTCACCGATCTCGGCGTCGTTCCGGCCCAGGCGGCCGCGGCGTATCTGCTGCATCTTGCCGCGACAGCGGAGGGCAAGGTTTCCCGCGACGCCATTTTCCCCGCCACCCTTGCGGACAGCGTTGAGGTGG
>JANNOC010000273.1:0-3153 GCA_031398865.1 Gemmatimonadota bacterium
TGTGGCTCTGCGCGTCACCCCCATCGGTGTCGCGTAACCCACGATGTACTACGTGAGGCAGGTCTCTCGATTTATGATCTGACAGCCATACTGTCTAGACAGCGCCACTCAATCGCATCTAACACCTGCAAACTATAGCGCCTGGACATCCTGTTTCCGATCACCTGGCCGAGGTAGAAACATGAAGAACGTTGCAAATTCACGATTCACCATCAAGAGCTGGGACGAGAAGCCTTATAGTGAGGGCCAGGACCTACCAAAGCTGACTCGGGCCGCCGTCACAAAGACGTTCACCGGCGATATCGCGGGCGAGGGGCATGTCGAATACTTGATGATGTACCGCAGCGACGGCTCGGCCACGTTCGTCGGCCTCGAGCGGGTCGTCGGGCACGTTGCAGGGAAAGCGGGCAGCTTCGTGCTCCAACGCACTGGACTATTCGAGAACGGCGTGGCGAAGGAGTCCTATTTCGTCATCCCTGGCTCCGGCACGGGAGAGCTTCAGGGCCTGCGCGGCGAGGGCACGTCGGCTGTTGGGCACGGGACTGAGCATCCTCTAACGCTGAACTATGAGTTGAGCTAGACAGCGCGACAACCGACTCTTTATGGCGAAGATCCCAAGAAGGCGACCGCCGGCAAAAGCTGAACACGTCTGCCAGTTTCTTGTCGTGCTCCCGAACACAGATCCCTTGGTGTGGCGCCGCCTTCAAGTTCCCGACGCCTATGCGTTCTGGGATCTTCATGTGGCCATTCAGGACGCGATGGGGTGGAAGGACTACCATCTTCATGAATTCGTGCTGATCGATTCAAAAACGCGCCGCCCCATACGAATCGGCATTCCTGATGACGAGATGCCCGAGGAGCGGCCTTGCCTCGCCGGTTGGAAGGTTCCGATGGCTCGGTTCCTCACCTACGGCACGGATCCGGTGCGTTATCGTTACGACTTCGGGGATGACTGGGAGCACACGCTGGAGTTCGAAGAACTCGTGCCGGCGGACGGTGGTCCGTATCCTCGCTGCGTCGGGGGCGCCGGTGCGTGTCCCCCGGAGGACGTCGGCGGTACTCATGGGTATGCCGAGTTTCTCAGAGCTATCCGCGATCGTCGTCATCCCGAGCATGGCGCGATGCTGCAATGGGTGGGGAGGCAAGTTCGATCCTCGTGGGTTCAAGCCTCAATCGATCGAATTTGATAATCCCCGAGAGCGGTGGAAGCTCGCAGTCGAAGATCGGGGCAGCGCTGTCTAACCGCGCGATGGAGCCGTCGGCGCCGGACCTGTCGCGTGCGCGCCGCGGCTCATCGCGAGATCGCTAGGCGGGCGTCAAGACGCTATGTATGGCTAATCCAGACCCCCGTGGTAGGATGCCGCGTTCCCAGCAAAATGGCGAAAGTGTTCGGTGGCCAGCGGACCTGACGGCACGCGGCATTCGGGTCTTCGTCACATTGCGCAACTCAGTAGAGGAGCTACGATGCGTACAAGAACAAGAACGGTCCTGGCGAGTGTCTTCTTGCTCGGCGCAATTTCGACAAATGCTTTCGGCCAGAGCGGCAATGGCTCACTGAAGGTCACGTCTTATCCAAGTGGTGCCAGAGTCTCGATCGATGGCGTGGACACCGGGAAGTTCACGCCGATGTCTCAGATCCTTTCGGTGGGCGAACACGTCGTCCTTGTGGCGGTTCCCGGCTCCGGTTGGAATCCTGACAGTCGAACGGTAGCGATCGTCTCTGGCAACAACGACCTCAGCGTGACGCTGCTGCCGACGCTCGCAATGGGACCGGCTGGACCCCAGGGGCTCGCGGGACCGGCCGGATCCCAGGGGCTCGCGGGCGAGCCTGGACTTCAAGGGCCGCAGGGCCCTCCCGGTTCGGCTAACGCGATAGGGAACGTTGGGGAGGTCGCGTTCTTCGGCAGCGGCACGAGCGTCACCTCCAGCCCGAACTTCATTTGGGATGAGGTGAGAAAGGGGCTGACCGTCACGGGACACGCAACAATCAGGGGAACCCTAGGCGGCGATCCCCGCGCCGTGCTCGGACTCGTTGAGCAGAGCAGCGGACTTGGCAATTTTGCACTAAGTTCGGTCGCCTCAGGTTCCGGCAACATGCTCCAGGTTGGGGAAGGCAGTGACGCGTTTCTGACCATCAGGAGCGACGACGACTCTGGAAATACGACCCAGAGAGGCAACGTTGGCATCGGGACGACAAGCCCGGACACTCACCTGCACATCCGCGGGAGCGGAGTCGATTCCGGGGCGGCCGAGGTTAAGCTCGAAAATACCTTTGGGGACTACCCAACGTACGGGCTGTCCGCGGGCCTGAGGGGAATCACCAACGCCGGATTCGGTCTGTACGACTACACCAACGCGGTTCATCGAATGGTCGTGACTTCCGGCGGCAATGTCGGTATCGGGACGACGAGTCCGAGCCTCCTGTTGCATGTAAACGGTTCTGCAGGGAAGCCCGGCGGGGGGTCGTGGGCCGTAGCCTCAGACCGGCGACTCAAGAAGAACGTCCACAGCGTCGACCACGCGCTCGATCGACTGCTGCGGCTGCGTGGCGTAACGTTCGAGTACAAAGAGCCAGGCGCGATCGACGAACGACCGGGAATGCAGACGGGCATGATCGCTCAGGAAGTTGAGCAAGTCTTTCCCCAGTGGGTCGACTCGGGCGCGGGCGGGGTCAAGCATGTTACGTTCCGAGGCTTCGAGGCTCTGACCGTCGAGGCTCTCCGTGAACTTCGCGAAGAAAAGGACCTCCACATCGCCACGCTGCAGACTCGCCTGCTGGCGTTGATTGAACGCCAGCAGGCTCAACTGACAGCACTCCAAGCTGAAATCGCCGGGCTGAGAGCAGGACGATAAGCGACGCACGGTCGGTTGCCGAAGCACTCCATAGTGCGCGAGCGGCCTAACATCGCATGCACCAGACGGCGCTTGGGGACTCCTGAAGCGCCGCTGGGGATGCGTTGTCGTTGATCGACTAAACCGCTGGTTGCGGTAGGAACGCCCTCTCGTGCGTGCGCCGGTGCTCGTGTCGAGCGCCTGACCCCGTTGGACCCGCGTCCGTCTCCTGTCGTCTTCTTCTTCTCCACCTGACACATCGCAGAATGCCCGCTGATGAACGCCACTCCCGGCGTTCGCGACAGCGGAGGTGTGGCATGA
>JANNOC010000210.1:0-3532 GCA_031398865.1 Gemmatimonadota bacterium
CGGCGCTCGCGGAAGTGACGAAGGTGTTGAACGAGCGCCTCTCGGGACTGACCCTTGGGGAGATCCGCAGTTCACTCGGCGAACGTCTGCGCGACAGCGTCGCGGTTCCGAATGCGCGGGAGCTCCTCAACATTTTCGTGCAGGAAGGCGAGCAGTATTTCGATGTGCCGCTCGCGGTGGACGCCGAGCATTTGCTTCTGGGGCAGACGTCGTTGCTGGCGGAGCAGCCCGAGTTCTCGAGCGGGACCAACATGCGTCGCATTCTCGAGCTCACCGAGACGCGACAGCACCTGACGGAGCTCCTGCGTCAACGCAGTGGTGTTCCCGGCATCACGATCAGCATCGGCAACGAACATCGTGACCCGCGGCTGGAGAGCTTCACCGTCGTCACCGCAGCGTATCAGGCGGGCTCGCTCTCCGGCGTCATTGGCGTCATCGGGCCGACGCGGATGCCGTACGAGAAGGTCATCTCGCTCGTGCGTCACACCTCGCAGCTTGTCTCCGACCTCATTGATTGAGCGATTTGCTCGATCGCACCCGTGCCACTGTTTGACGAACCATGGCTGATTTCTACTCCACTCTCGATGTCGCGCGCGACGCTAGCGACGACGACATCAAGAAGGCGTATCGCAAGCTCGCGATGAAGTTTCATCCCGACCGGAACGGGGGCTCGAGCGACGCAACCGAGAAGTTCAAGGAGATCACCGAAGCCTACGACGTGCTTCGCGATCCCAACAAGCGTGCCGCATACGATCGGTATGGTGAGGCCGGGCTGCGCGGCGCGGGGGCGGGATTCCACCACGTGGATCTGTCCGAAGCTCTCAGTATCTTCATGCGCGATTTCGGCGGACTCGGGGATCTGTTCGGCGGGGGTGGTGGGGGGGGCGGCGGACGGCGCGGGGCCAATGGCGCGCGTGTAGGCGCGGACGTGAAGGTTGTCATGCAACTCGGGCTCGCCGAGGTCGCCGCGGGCGCAAAGCGCACGCTGCAGGTCAAGTTGCTGGACGGCTGCGATCGGTGCGGCGCCACCGGCGCCGAGGTTGGTTCCCAGCCACGGCGGTGCCAGACGTGTGGTGGCAGTGGGGAAGTGCGTCGCGCGCAGCGGTCCTTCTTCGGCCAGTTCGTGTCGGTTGCGCCGTGCCCGACGTGCTCGGGCGAAGGATCCGTCATCGCCGCACCGTGCAAGAAGTGCAAGGGAGATGGGCGGGTGCGCGGCGAGCATGCCATTCAGGTCAACATTCCCGCCGGCGTTTCGACCGGACAGTACATGACGCTGCGCGGCGTCGGCAACGTGGGACCACGGGGTGGTGAGCGCGGCGACATCCTCGTGGTGTTCGAGGTAACTGACGACGCCCGCTTCGAACGCGACGGGGAGGACCTGTATTGCGAGGTCCTGGTGACCTACCCGCAGCTGGCGCTCGGCGCCGACGTCCAGGTTCCCGGGGTCGTCGGCGACATGTCCCTCCGCGTCCCTCCGGGCACGCAGAGCGGACAGATATTCCATCTCCGGGGCCGCGGCTTGCCCCGTGTCAATGCAAGTGGCGTTGGTGATCTGCACGTGCGCGTGCAATTGTGGACACCTGACCGACTGAATGGCGATGAAGAAGCACTCGTCAGGCAGCTCGCGGCGCTCACGAGTTCTCTGCCACAGCACCGCGGCAAGGGGTTCTGGTCCAAGATGAAGGAAGCGCTGGGCGCGTGAGCTGGCACTCGGTTCGGGTGCGTCCTTCCGCTGCGCCCGATGCGGTTCTCGCCGCGCTTTTCGCCGCGGGCTCGCAGGGCGTGCAGGAGGAGCCCGACGCCCTGCTGACGCACTTTCCGCCAGAGACCGACATTGCGCGAGTCGCGGCGCTCATCCATGCGGCCGACGCAGGCGCCGCGATCGATGTCGGCAGGGCGGACGAGGTGGACTGGTCCGAGCGCTGGAAGGATCGCGTCGCGCGGCATGATCTCGGTGCGCTGAGCGTGTCGCCTCCGTGGCTCGCGCGGGAGGAGCGTGACGACCGCACCATTGTCATTGACCCGGGCATGGCCTTCGGGACCGGAGAGCATGCGACGACGCGTGGCGTGATTCGCCTGATGCAGGGGGTCATCCGCGCTGGCGATATCGTGGCGGATCTCGGGGCGGGCAGCGCCGTGCTGGCGATCGCCGCTGTCAAACTCGGCGCGGCGCGCGCGGCCGCGATCGAGCTGGACGCCGACGCGATCGGAAACGCGGAGGCCAACGTGATCCGGAACGGTGTCGTTGGCCGTGTACAGGTCATCGAAGGGGATGCCGCGACGCTGCTTCCCCTGGTCGCGCCCGTGCGCGTCGTGCTCGCCAATATTCTTTCGTCCGTTCTGATTCAACTGCTGCCCGCGATCCGGCACGCGCTCACGCCGGATGGAGCAGCGATCCTCAGCGGGATTCTCGTGGACGAGCGCGCGCACATGATCGAGACGCTGGCGCGAACGGGGTGGGCACTGGGGGCGGAGGATCGAGAGGAGATGTGGTGGAGCACGGTCGTCACGAGAGCGTAGCGGCGTTCTACACGCCGGACACGCCCATCGCCGGATCATCGCAGGCCCTCGGCGAGGACGTGGTGCGTCACATGCACGTGCGCAGACTGACGGTGGGCGCCTCCGTGCGCCTCCTGGATGGCGCGGGGCACGTGGCGACCGGCGTGCTTGCGCGCCTCGGGAAGCACCAGGCAGTCGTGGACGTGCACGAGGTGGTGATCGTCCCACCACTCCCGGCGGTTCACCTGTGCGTGCCGATCGCCGATCGCGACCGCATGCTGCTTCTCGCGGAGAAATGTGTGGAGCTCGGAGCCTCGAGTTGGCGGCCGGTGCTCTGGCAGCGATCGCGCAGCGTATCGCCACGTGGCGAAGGAATCACGTTCGTGAGCCGGTTGCGCGCGAGAATGGCAAGCGCGTTGGTGCAGTCCGGTAGTGCGTGGATGCCCACCGTGTTCCCCGAAGCGACGGTGGAGCGCGCCGCGGCCGCCGCGCCCGCGGGCACGCGCCTGCTGCTCGACCCCGGCGGCCAACCGATGCTCTCCGTCGCGTTGACGGAGTGCGTCACACTCGCGCTCGGTCCCGAAGGCGGCGTGGAGGATGACGAGCGCGACCTGCTCGTGTCGGAAGGATTTGTTCCCGTGGCGCTCGGGGGACACGTGCTGCGTTTCGAGAGCGCCGGGATTGCCGCACTCGCTATTGTGCGTGCGATGCTTCACGCTTCGGAGTCGTCGGGCACACCGCGTGCGAACCCAACGGAATAAGAAGTCGCTGTCTTACAGGCCCGTCTCCCCGTTCGCTTCCTTCGCTCGGAGCACCATCGTGCCGGACAGCTGTCTCTTCTGCCGCATCGTTCGCAAGGAGATTCCTGCCGCGCTCGTCGCGGAGACCGCGGAGTGCATCGCGTTCCGCGACATCAGTGCGAAGGCGCCGGTGCACGTGCTGGTCATACCGCGCGAGCACGTGGCCTCGCTCGATGCTGTCACCGACGCCGAGTTGGTTGGACGCATGGCGTTGCTCGCCGCGGACATCGCGC
>JANNOC010000239.1:0-3331 GCA_031398865.1 Gemmatimonadota bacterium
CCGGGCACGAGTCCGCATTCCCCATCGGTGAGATAGCAGCCGGGATCCTCCGCCCACGGGTCGCCGTGGACCTGCAGCGCACGGACGCGAAAACTTCCTCCGCAGACGTCCTTCCACTGACACGCACCGCACCGCCCCTTCAGCAGCGGCGCCCTGTTTCTGAGACCGGCGAGGATCGGATCGGACAGATCCTGCCAGATGCTCCCGAACGTTCTCTCGCGCACGTTGCCAAGCGTGTGGCTCATCCAGAACTGATCCGGGTGGACGTTGCCGTTGAAGTCGATGTCGGCGATGCCGACTCCTGAGCTATTCAGCCCGCCGCCGTTCCATCGAAGCAGAGCGAGGACTTCGGCCGCGCGCGCCGGGTCTTCCCCGAGCAGCCGGAGATACAGGTACGGCCCGTCGGCATGGTTATCCACCGTGAAGATCTCCTTCGTGATGCCGCGATCCGCGAAGTCCCGCGTCCTGCGCAGGATGGTGTCTACGGCTGTGCGCGCGACCTCGGGGGCGAGTTCGTCCGCGGAGTTGCCGCGCCCGCTGTAGACGAGGTGATAGAAGCATGCGCGGTCGATCCCCTCCGCCTCGATGAAGTCGAAGATGCTGTCGAGGTCCTCGCAGGTGCGCCGCGTGAGCGTCATGCGGAGTCCCACGCGCTGTCCGACCGCCTTGCAGTTGCGGAGCCCGGCCATCGCCTCCGCGAACGCGCCCTTGTGCCCCCGGAACCGGTCGTTCGTCGCGCCGATGCCGTCGAACGAAATGCCCACGTAGCTCACCCCGTAGGCGCGGATGGACTCCGCCACCTGCGGCGTGAGCAGCGTCCCGTTGGTGGAGAGCGTCGTCCGCAGCCTCACCGCCCGCGCTTCTGCGATGAGCTCGAAGATGTCCGGACGCAGCAGCGGCTCCCCGCCGGACAGCAGCAGGACCGGGATCTCGAACTGCGCGAGGTCGCGTATCAGCGCGCATCCCTCGTCCGTGGTCAGCTCCCCGGGGTACGCCCGGTTCGCCGAGTCGGAGTAGCAATGCACGCAATGCAGGTTGCAACGCCGGCCGACGTTCCAGACCACGACGGGCTTCCGCTCTGCGGCCGTAGGCGAAGGGGTAGTGGTGACGACGTCACGCGCTCGAACTCCCTCCAGTCGCTGCCTTCCGTACCGGAGGCCATCGGACGGCGTATTGCGGTCCGCGTAGAGGCGGGTGATGCCGATCATGACTTCTCCTGCGTCGAAGTGTTTCTCCGCCAGGTGGGAACCCGGCGGGCGAAGTGCGCATCGATCGCGGCTTCGATAGTGGGGGGCGAGGCACAGTCGGGATTCATCATCCTCACCCGCGCGCCAGGCGAACGGCCGCCGCCACGACGACGACGCCTACGGCCGCGTTCATCCGCGCCAGCAGGGCAGCACGTTGCCGAAGTGCCAGCGCCGCCGGCGAACCCGGCACTGCCTGCCCAGCCGCGGGGCCCAGCCGCATGTCGTGAAGGAAGCTCACCACGAGCATGACGGCGACCGCGAACAGCTTCACGCCGAGGGCGTGCCCGAATCCGGTGCGCCAGAACGCGGGCTCGCCCAGGGCACCAGACCAGTGCAGCAGTCCGCGGTAGTGGAGGTTGAGCAGGCCGGTCAGCACCAGGATCGCGATCGCCAGCCATCCGACGGAGCGGAAGCGCGTGCCGAGGTCCGTGAAGAGCTGCTGGCGGAGAGACGGCGGCTCGATCCGGCGCAGTGCCGGAGCACAGACAAGGGCAAAGAAAAACATGCCTCCGAGCCACGTCATTGCGGCCAGGACGTGGATCGTCACGCTCGCGTAGTACGCAGGGTGCATCGGCCGCTACGCCTCGGGTTGCCGCGGTACCGGCGCCGCCGTTGACGCCCGATGGTTGCGGTCAGCACCGGGTCGAGCCGGAATCGTCATCGATGATGGTGTCTGGTTGGAATGCGCTCTTCCTCCGGGCGAGGAATGCCTGGACGTGAGTGTACGCTCGCGCGTCGCAACCGGTGTCGGGAGTTTCATGGCCGTCGCGTGGGGATTTCCCCTATGGTCTCGCCGTCACGGGTCTCCTACGTTGGTCAAGAGCGTGAATCGTCGTCCGATCGCCGTCGGTGGCACGCCGGACTCGCGGTCGATCGTGCGCTAACCGGCCCTCGCCACCCGCTGGAAGGTCTCCGCGACCGTGAACCACTCGTCAACATCACCCAACGCGCGCCCGGCCTTTGCCACCACCGACTTCGCCCGCACGCCGTTCACCATCGCGTGGGAAGTCACCCGGGCGTGTGCCCTCTCCTGCATCCACTGTCGAGCGGAAGCCCAGCCCCGTCGCGACGCTCGGGAGCTCACGACCGCGGAGGCGTTCGATGTCATCGACCAGATCGTCGAGCTCGGCGGCCCGATCCTGATCCTCACCGGCGGCGACCCGCTCATGCGCAGCGACGTCTTCGCGCTCATCGAGCGCGCCGCATCCCGGGGGCTTCGCGTTGCGCTCTCGCCGTCCGCCACGGGCCGCTGTACGCGCCAGGCGATCGAACGCGCACGCGATGCCGGCGTCTCCCGCATGCACATCAGCCTCGATGGGCCGGACGCCGCGTCGCACGACGCGTTCCGAGGAGTCCGCGGCTCCTTTCAGCGTACGTGCAAGATCCTGGGCGAAGTGCAGGACGCAGGACTGTCGTTACAGGTCGGCACGACGGTCTCCCGGCACTCCATCGCGCGGCTTCCCGAAATCGCCGCGCTCATCGCGCGGTACGGCCCGGTGATGTGGAGCGTCTTCTTTCTCGTACCGACCGGCCGTGGCCAGGTGGAGGACATGGTGAGCCCGGAAGAGCATGAGGCCGCATTCCACTGGCTCTACGACACCGCGAAGAGCAGCCCGTTCGACATCCGGACCACGGCCGCGATGCACTATCGCCGCGTCGTGATCCAGCGGCGCCGCGCGGAGACGGCGCGCGCGTCAGGTTCCGACGGCCCTCGGGGTCACTCCGGCCCGGCGTTCACCAACGTGGCCGGGGCGGGATACTCCTTCAGGGACGACATGGGCATGTCCATGAAGGGTGTCAGCGATGGCGACGGCTTCGCGTTCATCGACCACGTGGGGAACGTCTGTCCCAGCGGTTTCCTGCCGCTGCCGGCCGGGAACCTTCGCGAGCAACCGCTCGCCGAGATTTACCGTGAGAGCGAGATCTTTCGCCGGCTTCGGGACCGCTCGCTGCTCACGGGCAAGTGCTCGGTCTGCGAATTCAAACCCGTGTGCGGCGGTTCCCGGGCTCGGGCCTACGCCCTCACCGGCGACTACCTGGCCAGCGACCCGTCGTGTGTCTATCAGCCGCCTGGTGCTCACCAG
>JANNOC010000269.1:0-2683 GCA_031398865.1 Gemmatimonadota bacterium
CTCCTGTTCTGACCACTGACGACGACGGTCTCATCGTCAAGGACGGATGTCAAGACGCATCCGGGACGCGTGTCAAGACTCGTTAGAAATGTCCCCACGCTTAACTCGATAGAAATGTCCCCTTCTGAACCAAGGTGACGATGCCTGTGGAAGCTCGTGGAAAACTGCTCTGTAGTTTTCCAAGGAGCGGTGGGCGCGTTCTGTGCGTCCACGGCTCCGGCAGCTTCCATAGGCGGTTCACCGATCGATCGCGTGCCAAAGCGGCACCTCGCGCTCGTCGTGGCGTCGCCACGGATGATCGGCTGAGGGTCGTCGCGCGTTCCTCACCGGCGCCTTGACGCGCGGGCTCGGCGCGGAGACCACCGGGGCCGCGGCCGCACCCGGCACGATTTCCGTCGCCCGCATCACCTGATCACGGTATCGAATCTCGATGCCGCCGGCGGCGTCTTCGCGGACCCGCACCGTGCTGCGAGCGGGGGCCTGGCCGCTCTGGCGTTCGAGTTGAAAGAGGCGACTGTCATAGCGCACCACCCAGTCGTTGGAGACGGTGCGTTCCTCTTCCAGCCGAAATACCGTATCGAGCCGCAGACCGCGGGGCCTCGCCACGTGAAAGTCGTCTGATGACGCGGGCGCCTGTGCGAAGCGGTCATTGTGATCCGCCCAGTACACCGTCTCGAGAAACGCATTCGCCGTCTCGATGTCCGCGATGCCTTTGCGGCGCAGTTTTTTTACCAGACGATCCTGTTGGGTGCCGTGATTGCGCTCGATGCGCCCCTTGGCCTGGGGTGAACTCGCGGGGATGATCTGGATCCCCAATGTCGCGCACATGCGCCCGAATTGCGTCAACGGCTCGGCCCCCGTGACCCGCTCCTCCGCATTCGGCACGCGCACATACACGTTTTTCCAGTCGGTGTAGAGCGCCTGCGGAATCCCGTAGCGCTCGATCCAGGCCCGCAGGACGCCCACCGCAGCCCAGATCGTCTCCTGCGCCCCCAACCGCCCCAGCGACTTCCCGGTCGCATCGTCGACGAGCGTGAGCAAACAGCACGCGGGCGCGCGACCTTCGAACCACCGATGAAAACTGCCGTCCATCTGGACCAGCTCACCGAAGTGCGCCTTGCGCTCTCGCCGCCGCCGATGCAGGCTGCGCTTCCGCGCGCGACTCCACAAACCCGCCGCGAGCATCCACCGCCGCAGCGTTTCATGGTCGACGGTGAGTCCGTCCTCACTCGCCAGATGCTCGGCCGCCAGTGTCGGCCCAAACCGCTCATCGATCACGCCGCCGTACTTCTCGCGGACCAGCGCCAGCACCCGCTTCCGGACGCGCGCCGACGTCGCCCGATTCGACCCTCGGCCCGCGCTGCCGTGTCGCAATCCCGCTGCGCCTCTCTTTCGATAACGGCCATACAACCGCTTCGCCTGGCGGTAGCTCACCGCCATCAACGCCGCCGCTGATCCCAAGGTCAAGCTCTTCGCCACCACGCGCGCCAACACACCCGCGCGCTTCAGCTCCTTCGTACTCATCGCTGTCCGTCCCAATCCACGACCTCCTCAGAGGTCGTAAGCTTAGGGGGACATTTCTAACGAGTCGGATCGGGGACACTATCACCGAGTCTCAACAACCCCTCCCAGACCGCCTTGCGGATGTATTACAACTCTGGCGACAACTTCGGCGGCACGATCTACAGCGCCACGGCGACTGCCCCTGGGCTCGTGTCGCTCGACCGAACGTCTCTGAACTTTGCGGCTTCCTCCAACGATACCGGGTTCACGGCCCAGACCCCCGCGCAAACGATCCGTCTCACGCAGAACAGCGAGGGCCTAGTCACCTGGACTGCGGCATCGACCGCGTCCTGGCTCGTGATCTCGCCGACCTCCGGCAACGGTTCCACTACATTGACGGTTTCCACGCGCTTCGCGCCGGGCCTGACCGCCTCGCAGACCGGCCAGATCAATCTGGCGCTCACCGGCGGGGGCAGCATCGTCGCGCCGATCAATGTCGCGCTTGCGGTCGCGTCGAGCACGTCAGCCCCGTCGCCGCCGTTTGGTGTCTTTGACACACCCTTGGGGGATGCGACGGTGCTGGCTGGGTCCATCGCGGTGACCGGCTGGACGCTGGACAACGTCGGGATCAAGCGCGTGGAGCTGTGGCGGGACCTCCAGACAGGCGAGACGACGGCCTACCAACTCGTGGCGGGGCAGCGGCGGGCGCTGCCGACGGGCGCGAGTGGGACGACGCCAGCGGGACCTTCTACTGGCAGCCGGCCGCTGGCTTCCTGGGCCGCTACCGGGTTGTCGGCAGCGAGCGGATTAGCGTCCGGGTCGGGTCGTACCATAAGACCTGATCCTGCGCCCCGCGCCCTCACACCGAGGCGATGTTCGTCAGCGCGCGCCGCAGGTGCTGAGCGTATTCCTCCGGTGGGATGGCGGTCCCGCCCGCTCGGCCATTGGAGCCGGCATTCCAGCGCCCCGCATATCCTGCGTCAACCTCGGACCACGACAACTGATGGAGCGTGAAGCCGGCGGGCGCAGCCAGCCCAAGCCGGATCTTCGCGTGCCACTGACCGGCAGCCCCGACGACGGGACTCACCACCAGAACGAAGCCTGCTAACGACGGGCGTCTGGGCATCTACGGGGGCTGTGGGCTGAGCGGAACGGGGCGCGGCGGGAGTAAGGCTTGCGG
>JANNOC010000304.1:0-4849 GCA_031398865.1 Gemmatimonadota bacterium
CGAGAAGATCGGACCGCGGCCGCGCAACAAGAAAGTGATCATGTGCCACGGCACGTTTGACGTGGTGCATCCGGGGCATATCCGGCATCTGCTCTACGCCAAGACGAAGGCCCCCATCCTCGTCGCAAGCTTGACCACCGACGCGTACATCATGAAGGCCAATCTGCGGCCTTACGTGCCCGAGGATCTGCGCGCCATGAACCTCGCCGCGCTCGAGGTGGTGGACTACGTGATCATCGACAAGGAAGCCACGCCGCTCAAAAACCTGGCGCTGATCCAGCCCGATTATTTTGCCAAGGGCTACGAGTACACGGCGGGCCAGGTCCATCCCAAGACTCAGGAAGAGATTGACGTCCTCGAGTCCTACGGCGGGGAGATACTTTTCACGCCGGGCGACATCGTCTATTCGTCGTCACGACTGATCGACCTCGCTCCGCCGGCCATCAGGCACGAGAAACTGCTCTCCTTCATGGATACGGAGAGCCTGACCTTCCAGGCGTTGCGCGAGGCGCTGGCCAAGCTCGCCGGGCTCAAGGTTCACGTGGTCGGCGATACGATCGTGGACAGCTATACGCATGCTGCAATGATCGGCGGGCAGACCAAGACGCCGACCATGAGCGTGTTATACGAACGGCGCGATGACTACATCGGCGGCGCTGCCGTGGTTGCAGAGCACTTGCGCGCGGCCGGCGCGCAGGTGACATTTTCGACAGTGCTTGGCAGCGACCCTTTCAAGGATTTCGTTCTCGAAGGATTGGCAAAGCGCGGCATCGACTGTCGCGCCATCATCGATTCCACGCGGCCGACAACCAACAAGAACGCCATTGTCACGGGCGGCTACCGTCTGTTGAAAATAGATACGCTGGACAACCGCTCGATCTCGGATGAAATCGTGGAAAAGCTTACCGCGACGATCCGGGACGTGCGTTGCGACGCCGTTGTGTTCAGCGATTTCAGGCATGGCATCTTCAATCGGCGCACGATTCCCAGGCTGATCAGGGCCATTCCCGATGGCATGTTCAAGGTTGCGGACAGTCAGGTTGCGAGCCGCTGGGGCAACATCACGGAATTCATGGAGTTCGACCTGATCACACCCAACGAGCGCGAAGCACGCTTTGCCCTGGGAGACCAGGATTCAGGCATACGGCCGCTTGCGTACGCCTTGTACGATGCGGCGCGTTGCAAAACGCTGATGTTGAAGCTGGGCGAGCGCGGTGTGCTTACCTGTCGCAGCGCGGATCACGAGGCGCTGGATTCATTCGTCGTCGTGGACTCGTTCGTCGACCGTGTGGTCGATGCGGTCGGAGCCGGCGACGCTCTTCTTGCCTATGCGACGCTGTCGAAGCTCGCCACTGGATCGGATGCCATAGCGACAATACTCGGCTCCATGGCAGCCGCATGCGAATGCGAGGTGGACGGGAATATCCCGGTCACGCCGGTGGATGTGGGGGGCAAGATCGACGCCATCGAGCGCGCTGCAAGCTATAACGAGCGTGGGTCCGGTTGAAGGTCATCGTCGTCGGTCTGGGAGTGCAGGGGCACAAGCGCCGCGCCGTGGCGGGATCCGACTTCGTCGCCACGGTAGATCCGGTCAACTCCGAGGCGAAATTTCAATCGGTGCAGAAAGTGCCCACCGAGCAATACGACGCCGCCCTGGTATGCACACCCGACGAGCCGAAAGTCGAAATTCTTGAATACCTGCTTTCCCGCGGCAAACACGTGCTCGTGGAAAAGCCTCTTTGGGCGCCGCACGACGCCGACATAGAGGGATTAGAAAAACTCGCCCGCAAGAATCAGGCGGTCTGCTATACGGCATACAACCACCGATTCGAGCCGCACTATGTGCGCATGCGCGACGTGATTGCGTCGGGCGTTCTCGGCCGTATTTATCACTGCAGGATGTTTTACGGCAACGGCACCGCACGGCTTGTCCGCGACTCAGCCTGGCGCGACCAGGGTGCCGGCGTGCTACCGGATCTGGGCTCGCACCTGCTCGACACAGCCAACTTCTGGTTTGGGGATCTCGGCAGCGATTTCCAGGTGTATTCGGCAAAGTGTTTCGAAAACCGCGCTCCGGATCATGTGATCTTCGGCTCACGCACAACGCAGCCGCAACTGGAACTGGAAACAACACTGCTTTCCTGGCGCAACCATTTCACCTGCGATGTCTTCGCGGAGCATGGTTCGGCACATATCAGTTCCTTGTGCAAATGGGGGCCGACAACATTCACGTTGCGCAAGCGAATGTTTCCCTCCGGCAGACCGCCCGAGGAATCCGTCACCTCGGCAGAGGACGATCCGACCTGGAAAGTCGAGTACGCGCATTTCAAGGGGCTTTGCGAGCGCCGTGCCCAGACCGATTTGTCCCGTGATCTGTGGCTGCAGAAATTGCTGCGGACAATGGGAAAACAGGCTGTGGCGATGGCCAAATCATGAGCGGACCGCTGATCGGTTTCGCAGGCATGACCCACCTAGGGGTCAACTCCGCGGCTGCGGCGCTTGCTCGCGGCTTTCCCGTCGTCGGTTATGACGCGGACCACGGGGTCATCGAGCGTTTGCAGGCCGGGCGTCCGCCGGTGGTCGAACCAGGGCTCCCCGAAGCGCTCGCGAGGCATGCTGCGAATGTCAGGTATACGGCCGAGCGTGCCGAGCTTGCCCGTTGCAGCATCGTCTACATTGCCACCGACGTTCCCACGGACGATAACGCAACCAGTGATCTGTCCGGTATACGGACGTTGATCGACTCGGTAATGCGGGTGCTTTCGAAGGACGCTCTTCTGGTTATTCTCTGCCAGGTTCCTCCGGGGTTCACGCGGGCACTGTCCTTTCCCCCCGAACGGCTCTTCTATCAGGTTGAAACACTCGTTTTCGGGCAGGCGGTAGAGCGGGCGACGAATCCCGAGCGCTTCATTCTGGGTTGCGCCGATCCGGCAGTGCCGGTGCCGCGCCCGCTCGCCGAGTTTCTCGCGGCGTTCGAATGCCCGATCCTGCCCATGCGGTACGAAAGTGCCGAACTCGCCAAGATCTCGATCAACTGCTGCCTGGTCGCATCGGTCAGTGTTGCCAACACCCTGGCCGAGATCTGCGAAAACCTTGGCGCGGTTTGGTCCGAAATCGTTCCGGCGCTGAAGCTGGACAAGAGAATCGGGCAGCACGCGTATCTCTCCCCCGGATTGGGAATTGCCGGCGGGAACCTTGAACGCGACCTTGCCACCGTAATTGGCTTCTCGGAACGCTATGGGACGGATTCCGGTGTCGTCAAAGCGTGGGTTGCCAACAGCCGGCACCGGCGCGATTGGGCCGCGAGCACGATACGATCCGCGGTGCTCGACTCGAATCCAAAGGCGACGATTGCCGTATGGGGCCTGGCGTATAAGGAAAACACGCATTCCACGAAGAATTCGGCGTCGCTTGCGACCATCGCCCAGCTCCGGGGCACGTCGCTTCGATTGCATGATCCGGTGGTTCCCTCTTCGGCGGCGAAAGATCCGAACGCGATCGGCGCGGATGATCCAGTTCAGGCAGCGGCGGGCGCCGATGCCCTCATGATCCTTACTCCCTGGCCTCAGTACCGGGGCATCGCACCAACGCAGATTGCCGCTTCAATGCGCGGACGGGTAGTAATCGATCCCTATGCCGTTCTCGATGCAAAAGCTGCGGCAAGCGCGGGACTCGACATTTACACACTTGGCCGGCCGCCCATGCTGGCGCAGGATGCGCGCCATGCTTGAGCATCTGAATTCAATGCCCAAAGCACCGCAACGCGTCGTTGTCATCGGCGCCTCAGGCTTTGTCGGCAAAGTGGTTGCCGCGCGCATGGAACGCGACGGCGTGTCCGTGCTGCTAGTTACCCGGGACCAGGTGGACTTGTCAGCGGCTGATGGCGGAGCACGGCTCGCCGCTCTGCTTCGAACCAGTGACGCGGTGGTCGCAGCCGCCGCGCGCGCGCCTTGCAAAGATGCGGACATGCTGGTCGAGAACATGGTGATGGCGCGTGCTTTGGCGCGCGCCCTGTCCTCGGTCGACGTGGCACAAGTGGTCAACATCAGTTCGGACGCGGTCTACGCGGATAGCCCGACTCCGCTCAACGAATCCTCCTGCGCTTCTCCCGGAAGCCTGCATGGCGTAATGCATCTGGCCCGGGAAGTCCTGTTTCGCAGCGAACTCAAGGTGCCGCTCGCCATCCTGCGGCCGAGCCTGCTTTATGGTACGGGCGATCCGCACAATGGCTACGGTCCCAACCGGTTTCGGCGGCTTGCCGCAAAGGGGCAAGAAATCGTTCTCTTCGGTAACGGTGAAGAGCGCCGGGATCATGTATTCATCGATGATGTTGCCGAGCTCGTTGCGCGGGTTCTCTATTGGCGCAGCCGGGGCACGTTGAACGTCGCGACCGGCTCTGTCTATTCTTTCCGTGACATCGCGGAAAAAATAGTTGCCCTAAGCGGGCGGAGCGTGGCGATCCGCGCAACACCGCGCAGCGGACCCATGCCGCATGACGGCTACCGGCCGTTCGACATCACCGAGTGCAAAAAGTCGTTCCCCGACTTCCGCTACACGACCCTCGAAGAAGGGCTTGCGCGTGCCGGCAACGAAACCATGGAGCCGACCTGAAATGGCTGAAACAGACCTGCTGCGTTCCCTTCCGAAGACCAAGCGCAATGTGCAAAAGCGCGCCGAGGGCAAGGATGAGACGGTTGTCGCCATTGCCAAGCAGTATGGTGAAATGTACTGGGATGGTCCGCGTCAATATGGTTACGGTGGCTACCGCTACGACGGGCGCTGGCATGCGGTAGCGCGGGACATCATTGCCCATTTCGGGCTCAAGGCAGGCATGCGCGTGCTCGACGTC
>JANNOC010000329.1:0-2013 GCA_031398865.1 Gemmatimonadota bacterium
AACCTCGGGGGCTGTGGATTTGTGGACAATTCGCCTCACGGCGAACCGGGCGCCTTGCCGTGGATAACGCTGCGCGTTACCCACCGCGCCGCCCTTTGCCCACAAGCTCCACAGCCCTCAACGCGTTTTGACAAAAAAACCGCACGTCAAAACCGTTCGTTCAGACTCATACCTCTATTGGAATTGACTGGATCAAACGGGGCCGTACCGCCGTTCGATTTGGCGTTGTGTAGGGGCATTCATTGGCAGGGTTACCCGTAATGGGGAATACTCGGCGCCAGCGGCGCGGGTTCGCGCTGGCGGAAACCGCGACAGAACAGGACAACCAATGCCGAAGATCGATACGCACGCACACTGGTATCCGCCGCAATGGGTGGATCTGATCGCTAAAGAGGGTGCCGCCAACGGTGCCGAGGTGGGGCGCAACGAGCGTGGCGAGGTAACGATGGTCGCCCCCGGGATCAGGCTTCGGCCGCAATTTATCGCCGCCTACGTCGATCTGGAAACACGGCTCAAGCTGATGGACGAAGGCCGCGTGGACATGCACGCGTTATCGCTCACGAGCCCCATGGTCTACTGGGCGCCGCCCGAGTTCGGCTTGAAGCTTTCTCAGAGCTTCAATGACGCATGCTCAGCGGCACATCAGAAATTCCCGAACCGCTTCGTCGGCCTCGCTATGGTGCCTATGCAGGCGCCGAATCTCGCCGTGCAGGAGCTCGAACGGGTAGCCAAGCTGCCGGGAATCCGCGGCGTCTATATGGCGACGCATGTCAACGGCAAGAATCTCGACGAGGAAGAGTTCTGGCCGATTTATGCGCGCTGCGAGGCGCTCGGCCTCGCGATCTTTCTGCACCCCGCGCGCCGGTCGGGTCAGAACGCATGCGTAAATACCACCTCGGCAATTTCCTGGGCAATCCGTACGAGACCGGGATCGCTGCCGCGTCGCTCATGTTCGGCGGTGTGCTCGACGCCTATCCGAAGCTCGACGTCATGCTGCCGCACGCAGGCGGCACCTTCCCCGCGCTGATCGGACGCATGGATCACGGCACCACGGTGCGCGCGGAGTGCAAGCACATGCCGCAGGCCCCATCGCGCTACCTGCGCCGCTTCCACTACGACACGATCGCGCACAGCGACGCTATCCTGCTGAATCTGATCCGGCAGGTGGGCGCCGATCGTGTCGTGATGGGGAGCGACTGCCCCGCCGACATGGGATACACGCGCCCGGTGGACGTGGTCGAGCGCCTCGGGGATCTGTCAGCGGCCGAACGTGATGCCATCGTCGGAGGTAACGCTGCGCGCCTGCTGGGGCTCTGAGGGGCAGCGTTGAACGCAGGCCGCGCGCCGCGCGGGCAACCTCAAACGGCTACGCGCACATCCACCAGCTTGTCGAACGTGCTCTCCGGCTTGATGAGTCCCCACGCGACCATGAAGTCGTGGGTACGCCGGCAAGGACCAGATCGACGACTACGACATGGTGAAAAACATCATCCTCATGAACGGCGGCGTGATCGACGCCGAGCTGCGCCCCGACGGCACGCGCGTCGGCAACCTCTCGGTTGCCACCCGTTATTTCGTCGAAGGCGAACGCCCCTCGGAACTGACCTCCCCCGAGCTGATAAAGCTCTATTCCACCTTCGAGACCGACCGCCTGACCCACGGCATTGAGAAGATCTCTGTCGAGAAGCTGCTCTCACTGATGGGCTGGCGGGCCGAAGAACGGACAGTCGAGCTGGCCAAATCCCGCGCCGGCGGCGAATTCCGCAACCGGTCGCCCGGCAAAACACAGCCCGCCGGCAAAGCGGCAAAAGCAACCGACTCCACCGCCCCGGCTGGCGGCGCACCGGCCAGCACGCCGCCAGCCGCGGGTGGCGTCGATCCCTTCGCCATACCCGCCTCCACTCCTCCCGCGGCCACTCCCCCCGCCGCCGCCGATCCCTTCGCCACGCCGTAAAAACACTAGCCCGTAGCGCAAGCGAGGGTAATTGAGCGGGCAGACATTCTTGTCTGCCC
>JANNOC010000376.1:0-3552 GCA_031398865.1 Gemmatimonadota bacterium
CGAGAAGAAATTCTCCCACATGAAGCGGTGGTACGAGTGGATACTGTCCGGCGGCATCGGATAGTACTCGTCCAGGTTGAACGTCACGACGTTCGCGAAGCTCAACCCGTCTCTGCGATGCGCGTCGATCAGCTCGCGATACACACCGATCGGCGTGGAACCGGTGGCGAGCCCGAGCACGCACCGCTCGCCCGCGGCGTCACGCTCGCGAATCAGCGTCGCGATACGATCGGCGACGAGCCGCGCGATGTCGCCATGGTCCTCCACGACGACCGTCCTGATGCGCTCTCGCTGCCGCGTCGCCAGCACGGCAGCGGAACGAGGATGCTCGATGCTCATGCGCGGAAAGTAGGGAATTCGCACGCTCGGGGCGAGGAGGCGCTCGCAAGCATGCGGCCCGGGGAGTCTTGACAGTGCGCGTCATCGCGGGGATACTCGCGCACCCATGAACGTCGCACTTCTTGCCGTGCCTTACGACTCCGCTTTGCGCGACACCCGGATGGGTGCTCGACGACCTGCTCTCGCTTCTGCGCACGATAGGGCAGCGTCGGCGCATCGCGGGCGCCGCGATTATGGCATTCGATCCGGCCTATGACACCGAGGGCCGCACCTGCGGCGCGGCCAAGCGCATCGTCCTCGAAATCGCCCGGCTTGCCGACGCGCCGCCTCGCGCTATAGCAGGGGAATCCAGAACGTCGCCTTGATCGCGAAGAAGTTCGTGCCGCTCTGGGAGAACCCGTCGACGCGGTGTTCCATGCTGTTTCGTCCAGCTTTCCATCGACCTGGATCGGCGCCCGGACGCGCGTCGCTGTCGCCACCTTGCGAGCAGCGGGTGGTGTCGGGGCGGGCGCTTGCGCCGCCGCGACGCTCACGACGCAGGCACTCACAATCAGCAGCGACACGCTCGTGCGCATGGAAAGCATGGGAGATGGAGGAAACTCACGGTTCACTCGACAGCCGCAAAAATATAAGGCGGAGCATTTTTCTCTGAGAAGGAGGCGCGGGGAGGGCGGGCGCGATAGCATTGATGTCGCGACATCGCACGGAACCAGCGCTACCCAGGAGCAGAGATGGACTCGCCACCCGGCACCCCGACCACCCCGGCGCTGACCGCGGCCGAATGGCGCGGCGTCATCGAACGCCGGGAGCATCTCGCGGCAATTCGAGAGCAACTGCTGGATACCCCTTTCTCCTCGCATGCGGTCGCGGCACTGCTGCTGTATGAACAGCCATTCGGCTTTTCCGCACAGGATGTCGAGGACGAGACGCAGGTCGCCGCGTATTGCGATGCCATGGCAGCGGAAGGGAAGGCGAATGGAAACGAGGGCGTCTCGACGACCTTTCAGCTCCTCGCCAGGCGCCACCGGGAGCGGGCGGCTAAAATTGCGGCGCTGCTACCGCCTGTGTAGATAGAGGTGAGTTGCAACTCTAGCGTTAGGCAGCCGTGCGCGACGGGGGTGCCGGGTCCTGACCGCATTCCTCGGTCCGCCGGTCGCGCGCTCGCGTGGCTGCCACTCCACAATGCAAGAGAGCCACCGGCGGTGAACTCCCGCCGGTGGCTCTGCTGTCGTGCCCTGGGTCGTTCCCTGCCGTCAGTCGCCCAGGTCGCCGCAGGCGACGATGGTCGCCATGTCACTCGATGAATGGTGCACGTTGACGTAGTACTCGGTCGCTTCCTTGAGCTGCAGCATGAGCACGGCACTGCCCGCGGCGCGCCCGTCGCTGCCGACGGTGACCGGACGGTACGCGGACATATCGCCGATGATGGGGCCGCCACTGCCGCACTTGCCCTGGTGAATGTGCCACGGATGCACACCGCCAACGGCCGCACCCGTCAGAGCAATCGTCGCCGTCGTCTTGCCGTCAAGAACGTCCGCACCGATGTCACCCTGGTATGACAAATGTGTGCCCATTCCATGAACCTTGCCGCGCCAGTCTTCGCCGCGCTTGGTCGGCGATTCGACGTCCACATCGACCTTGCCGGTGGCCGGGTCCCGGGTGCTGCGAACGCACGCCGTAGTCGCGAAGACGGCGAGTAAAAGTGCTGCTGTGCGCATGGGTCTCTCCTGGAATGCGAATAGTTGGGTACAGTGGGTCAGCTTCTGGGGGGTGTTCTCCCACGCCCTGTAACGCAGATTGCGCGCCAACCCGGCGGTTTCTTGGGGGCTTGGCGCAGTCGTCGAATTGCGCATTGCAGGCGGGCTCTACAGCACCGATCATTCGCTCATGCTGCACCTAGCCGCCATTTCGAGAAAGCAGGGGGCCACGCAGGACGATTCCGCATTTCCGTTCAGCGTCCCCGTCATTCGTTCGCTGCGCCGGCTGGCCTTCGACGCCCCGGTGACCTTCTTTGTTGGGGAAAACGGCTCCGGGAAGTCCACGCTCCTGGAAGCCATTGCGGCCGCCGCCGGGCTCACCGCGGTCGGGAGCGACAGCGTCCTGGACGACGCGACGCTCGGCGCGCAACGCCAGCTTGCCAAAGCGCTGACGCTGTCGTGGGCGCATCGCACGCACCGCGGCTTCTTTCTGCGATCGGAGGACTTTTTCGGCTTCGCGAAGCGCGTTGCCCAATTACGTTCCGAGCTGCAGCAACGCCTGGTGGAGCTGAACGTGGAATACGCCGATCGCAGCGCCTGGGCACACGGCCTCGCGGCTGGACCGGCCTCCACGTCGTTGGCCGAGCTCCAGGCGCGCTACGGTATCGATCTCGACGCGAACTCTCACGGCGAGAGCTTCCTGCGCGTCTTCTCCGCCCGCTTCGTCCCGGGTGGTCTCTACCTGCTGGACGAGCCGGAGACGCCGCTATCGCCGCAAAGCCAGCTCGCCCTCATGGCGATGATACATGACATGCTTGGCCAGGACGCGCAGTTCATCGTCGCAACGCATTCGCCGATTCTCCTCGCCTTCCCTGGCGCGCGCATCTACAGCTTCGATCGCACGCCCGCGGAGTTGGTTCCCTACGATCAGCTCGAGCACGTCGTGCTCACGCGCTCATTCCTGAACGACAGGGAGCAATACCTTCGTCACCTGTTTTCGGACGAAGCGCACGGTTGAACGCGACACGCCGGCGCCCGTCTTCAGGCGCGGATGAGCATCGTGCGAGGAGTGACATCTCCTCCCTCGACATCGAAATCAAAATCCATGTCCACGTCGAAATCCACGTCGAAATCCAAATCCAAGTCCATGTCCATGTCCACATCGATGTCCATGTCCATGTCGAAATCCAGATCGATGTCCATGTCGTCGAGACTGAACCCGACGTCACTGCCTGTATGGCGAGTGCCGCCCAAGGCGAGCGCCGCGCGCGCGACGGACTCCGCGACAACGCTTCCGGAGGCGCGAGGGGACGCGCGCCGGATGATCATCGGGGAGCGGCGCAAGAAGGTTCCGGGCATCGCCGGCATCGCCGGCATAGGAGGCATTGGGGGCATCGGAGCCAGCGCGGCGCCCCTTTTCGCGTGCCCCACTTCGCGCGATCGCAGCCTTCGGAGCACATCTAAATGGCCGGCCTGCACAAGAGCGAGTTCCCGAATCCGGTGATCAACTGGATCG
>JANNOC010000417.1:0-2927 GCA_031398865.1 Gemmatimonadota bacterium
GGCTTTTCCTATCGCCTTCCCTTCGGAGCGCGCAACGCGACATGGTCGGTGAGTGCCACCAACATCCTGGATAACGAGCGCGCGACGTTCGTCGGCGTGCCGGAGATTGGGCGTCTCGTCATGACGCAACTGCAGTATCGATTCTAGAAGCGGGGAACGGGGAACGGGGAACGGGGAACGGGGAACGGGGAACAGGGAACAGGGAACAGGGGAAGCGTGCCCCGCTCCCTGTTCCCTGCCCGCTAGCTTTCGCGGATGACCGCGACTGCCATTCCCATCGAAGTCACCGATGCGGTGAACGCGGCGATCCTTGCCGTGTCCGAGGACCGCGTCACTGGTTTTCAGGACGATCCGTTCGACGAGATCGCGCGGCTATCGGAACAGCCGCCGGAGATTGTTCGCGAGCGGCTCGGCGCCATGCTCGCCGCGGGCACGATCCGCCGCATTCGCCAGACACTGCTCGCAACCAATCTCGCGCCGGGCGCGCTCGTCGCCTGGCGCGTGCCCGCGCCGCGACTCGACGAGGCGTTCGACTTTCTCGTGCGCGAAGATCCTTTCTCCGGACATGTCGTCATCCGCTCCACCGACGGCGACACACCCGGTTCGTCGTATCGCCTGTGGACGACGCTCAAGGTCCCGCAGGGATTCTCGCTGCGCGCGCACTGCGACGTCCTTGCCGCACATATCGGCGCGGACAGCTACCGCGTCATGCCCGCGAAGCGGCTCTTCGCGCTCGGCGTGGGACATGTCCGCCGTCGCGGAATGGCGCCGGGAAGCAAGAGCGACGAACCCGGTCAGGTGCTGGATACCAACATCGTCGCGCTCAGCGCGATGGAGTGGCGGGTGCTCGAGCCGCTCAAGCGGGAATTCGTGGTCGCGGAGATCGTCGCCGAGCCGTGGCGCGCGCGCGCGGCGGAGGCCGGCGTGTCGTACGACGACTTCCTGACGGTCGCGCGCGATCTCAACGCGCGTGGCGTGATGGGGCGATTCTCCACGTTTCTCGAGCATGTGAAACCGTCCGCGGGCGGGACGCGTGTCACGCGCTACAACGCGCTCTTCCATTGGCGCGTTCCCGCGGGGCGCGAGATCGAAGCAGGGCGGGAGATCGGACGACACCACATCCTCACGCACGCTTACTGGCGCGAAGGCGGGCCGGATTTCGCTGACGTCAACGTCATGGCCGTCGCGCACGGCACGGAGAAAAGTGCGGTGCTCGAGCACAAGGCGGCCATTGACCAACATCTCGCCCACGTCGGCATCCCGGTTGCCTACACCAACGTCTTCTGGGGCGGGAGGAGCGAGATCAAACCGTCGGAGATCTCGCCGTCGGCCTACGAGCGCTGGTGCCGGGCACGTGGTCTGGATCCGGCCGACATGCGGGCTGACCTCACGAACGACAGCTAGTCGCGCACGACCGCTCCGCCGGACTTCACCCAGGCCCCGAAGCCACCGGTGAGGTCGGTGACATTGTTGCGCCCCTGCGCTTCGAGCACCGCCGCCGCCATTGCGGAGCGGGCACCTGCCTGGCAGTGGACGAAGATTGACGCGTCCGCGGGAAAGGAACTCGCCGTCGCCGCGAGCGTCGCCACCGGCACGTTAAGCGCGCCGTCGAGATGGCCTTCCGCAAACTCGGTCGCCGCGCGCACGTCGATCAGAAGCGCATCGCGCGACGGACGCCATTCCTCGATCGGACGCCGCTGCGTCACGCGCCAGGCGCCGGTCTCGCGGGCGCGACGCAGTGCGTCCTCGCCGAAGACGCCGCGCACACGGTCGAAGCCGATGAGCGCGAGATCGCGCGCGGCCTCGCGTGCGCGCGCCGCGGTCGCCTCGTCCCCGAGCAGGTAGAGATCGGCCTCCGGTCGCAGCAGCGAGCCGGCCCAGGTCGGGAACGCCTTGTTGAGCGGTATGCTGAGCGTGCGCACAAGATGCCCCTCGGCGTACGCCGAGGCGTCGCGGAGATCCACAACAGTGGCGCCACCGTCGAGAACGGCACGAAGCATCGTGGCGTCGACGCGCGGCGGATCGGGAAGCGTCCCGAGAATGGCCGGTCCCGCCTTGTTGACGCGCTTCATCTCCGCGAAATACGCGGGCGGATCGGGTTGACCAGCCAGTACCGTGCGCGCGAATTCATGCTCGTCGTGCACGGCGAACGCCCAGTTGAATCGCTTCTCGTAGCCTAACGTTGACTGCGGCACCGCGCCCAGTGCTTTGCCGCACGCGGAGCCCGCGCCATGCCCGGGCCACAGCTGCAGGAAATCCGGCAGGTCGCGCACGCGCTGCAGTGAGCGAAAGAGCTGGCGCGCGGCGTCCTGCATGGATCCGCGAACGTTGGCCGCTCGCTCGAGCAGATCGGGTCGGCCGACCTCGCCGACAAAGAGGAAGTCGCCGGACAGCAGTCCCATCGGCTCCGTCGCGGACGCGGTATCGGTCACGAGGAAGGACAGATGCTCCGGCGTGTGGCCGGGCGTGTGCAGCACCTCCACCTTCACCCGACCGATCATGACGGAGAATCCGTCGCGCAACAACCGCGCGTCGTCCCCTTTGGCAAACGCGTACTTCCACTCGGCGGGCCCTTCGTCGGACAGCAGCAGGGTTGCACCGGCGCGGCGCACGAGCTCCCGGCTTCCCGACACGAAGTCGGCGTGGATATGCGTCTCCAGGGCGTGTGTGATGGAGAGATTGTTCTCGCGGGCCAATTCAATGTACACTTCCACGTCTCGATGGGGATCGATGACGACGGCCTTTCCCGTTGCTTTGTCCCCGATGAGATAAGACAACTGTGCGATACCCTCGATGAAGACCGTCTTGATCACCATCGTCGAGCTTGGTTTTTCCTTCGCCATTTTCATTCCCCTTTTGAGTTTCCTGCGTTTCACGGGCTTGAAAGAAACAGGTAGCCTGTCATCCCAACGCCCAATGCCGCCAAT
>JANNOC010000480.1:0-2964 GCA_031398865.1 Gemmatimonadota bacterium
ACCCGCGACCCACGCGCTGAAGGTGCCGTTGCTCTCCCGCTCGACGACGATTGAGAAGTACTGCGTCATGATCCCGCCTCCTTGAGAATGCGCAGCGCGAGGCCCGTGCCGACCTCTTTTTTCGTATGAACCGCGACGGTGATAATCCGTCCGCCTTTTGTAGGGTACAAACTGACGAACCCAACCGCGAAGGCGACCGCGCGTGCGCCCGGAAGCAAGCGCGCTATCATCAACTCAAGCAACCCAAGTGTTTACTTGGCACCACGGGGAGAACAGCTCATGCCGACATGGATTGGGGCGACGCTCGTTGCCGCGATGCTCACAGGAGCCGGATTCGGCGCGGCGCCGCGCGTGCAGGCCGCCGACGATCAGGCGGTCTATCTCGTGTATTACTGGCGCGCGAAACCGGGTAAAGCTGCGGCGTACGCGGACTACATTCGGAAGGTGGCAGAGCCCATCGACGAAGAGGCGCGGAAGGCGCGCGTGTTCGAAGAGGTCCGGACGTATACCCCGGCCTTCGCTACGGGCGCGCCAGGGGCGGACTGGACCCACATGCGCGTATTCAAGTTGAAGAACTTCGCGTCATGGGACGCGTTCAGCGCGGGGCTGGATGCCGCGGCCGTGCGTGTCTTTCCGGACGAGAAGAAGCGGCGCGAAGCGATGGGCGTGTCGAGCGACCTGCGCGATCTCGTGCGTCAGGAAATCTGGCGGGAATTCCGCTAGGCGCGGTCCGGGCACGTCGCGCCACTCGGCCGGCTGGGACGGATTACACCTGAAGAGCGCGTTCCACACGGGCACGAACGAGTTTCAGATCCGCGATCGTGCGCTCGTCGGCACGGCGTGAACACACGTCGAAGTGGCAGAGAGTGCCGAACGGCGCCCCATCCTCGGAACGCAGCAGCACCGCGATGTACGACTGCACCGCCTCGCGCGCCGCATGCGTCGTGAGCCGAGAATCGATCAAGGCGCTGTCGATCCGGCAGGAATCGCCATCCTCAGCGGTGAGCCTGCAATAGGAATCGTCCCACGGCACGTCTTTCCCGATGCGCAAATGCGGATTCTTTCGATCGAACAATGCAACGCTCTTCACCCAGCCCGCTTCAAAGCGGTACACCCCGGTGAAGCGATACTGCGTCGTGCTGTTCAGAATGCGCAGCGCCTCGAACAGGCCCTGTTCGCGCAGAGTGCGCTCAATGTGCTCGACAATCGGCAGCGGGTTCGACCGGACGACGACCTGATGACGGCATCGGTCGCAGGTCCACGCCGGCGTCGTCGGTTCGATTCCGCCGCGCCAGCGCTCGTTGAACTCCAACCGGCCAGTGCTGCACGACGGGCAACTGAGCGTGTCGCCATTTCCGGGGCGCGGCAAGCTCCGCCGCTCCAGGTCGGGAGCCGACGCGGACCGACGTCGTGATGACGATGGACGGAGAGTCATGCCTGCAGCCGCCCCCGTGTAATCGGGCCGTGATGACGGTCGTTAAGAGTTACCGGCCTGTGAGCTCACTCCGGCAAGCCGACGGTCCGGCGTCAAACAGTTAACAGTGAGGGAAGCTCGACTATATCTGGCGCAGGTCATGATTTGCAACTGACATTCTCAAATTCTCAGAGCAATAGAGACGTCACCAATGGCTCTGTGCGTCCTGCTCGGAGTGTTGGGGACGCCATGCGTGATTCCCACAGACGGACTTCACTTACCCGCGTCGGGCAGCGTGTGCTCGAACTCGTACGAGTGTTTCCCCTCGATGATCTTGATCGCCATCTTCCCCGCAAGCCCCACGAGCCGACCCGTGCCGGAATCCGGCACCACTGTGACCATGAGCTGCGGCTCGCCGCGGTTCATCGTGCCGCTGTGCTGGAGCACGAACGTGCCGCTGCGGCCGCGGAGCGCTCCGTTGACGACCTCGAGCGCAACGTAGCCCGCGGAGTCCTTGACGGCCGTCCCGGCCGCCAGCATCTGGCCCTTGCTCGTCGCTTCCAGATCACCGTGGAACTGCTTGTCGATCGACATCCGGCCGAGAGCGGAATCGTCCGGCGGCTGGGGAGAGATCTTCACGTCGAACGTTCCGCTCGCTTGTGTCGGCATGGCCGCGCTCTTCTGGGCTGGGTTTGGAACCGGCGAGGGGGTCTGCGCATCCACCCCGCCAATCGAGATACACATCGCCGTGACAACACCGGCAACGGCGCGAGATCGCTTCATGATGATGCACCGGACGTCCTCCCGCGAACTGCTGCGAATAATCGATCCGGCGGAGGACAGCAACGTACGCATCTGTAGACGACGGCGTGGGTCAGTACGGTGTCACCTCGCCGGACGTTGCCGATCCATATCAGGCTAGTGCCAGGAGTTCCCGCAGTAGTCGCAGTGGAAAGCGTGGCCTAGAGGGGAAGCTAGGATGGGATGCACGTAGCGCCCTTTGCCGCAACGCGGGCATTCGGGTGGGCCGTTTTCCGGCGTCGCGTCGCCAGCGTGGTCAGCCTGTTGACGTCGTTCGGTGAGCAGCGCCTGGTTGAGCCGTTCCGCCAGCTCGCCGAACGTGCCTGCGGCCTCGCGAAGATCTTCGTTCTCAACCGTGAGTTCCTGAACGGTCTCCTGGCAATCGTCCAGCGCCCGCTCCGTCTTGTCATCAGCCATGGCTTTGTTAGAAGGTCCGGCGCCTACGACGTTGTTACTGTTCCAAGCGGCAATTGCACGCGGAATCGGAAGCGGCAAAACATACCATCGTTCGCAGACGTCGCACCAGGCAATTTCGATGAGTCCTATAGATTCACGGAGCAGGTGCGAGACAAAAGTCGCGTGGCTGGCAGACAACCGAATTCGTCATGCAAATCGAATAGCTCGCCAGTCGGTGTCGCTCGTGCCGGATAGCTCGCAGGCTGCGACGTAAGATGGGCCGCGCAGAAACAGCCGATCACGAGCGCCCGAAGACGATCCTTCACGCAGAACGTTCCGCCCGCTCGTATCGG
>JANNOC010000492.1:0-6606 GCA_031398865.1 Gemmatimonadota bacterium
ACTTCGAGACCGCGATCACCGCGAGCAGCACGTCGTACGCGACGATGGGAATGCCGATGAACGGCGACACGAGACGCCGCGATGTCGCATACGCCGCCTGCACGGCGAAGAGCACCAGAGTCAGCGGCCAGACCCACGCGATGACGTAGATGGCGCGCGCGTAGAGAATGGAGGCCGTCGCCATGACCACGAGCACGGCGGGCGCGAGCAGCAGTCCACAGATCGCGGTGAGGCCGGTGAACGGCCGCGACGCCGAGCGTACGCGCGCGATCTGACCCGCGAGAAAGACGTTCCACAGCAGCACCAGCCCCGACACCACGATGAAGCCGGCCGCGAAGAATCGGCTCATGCGGCGTCAGCCGCGCACGCGCAGCTCGCTGCGGATCTCGCGCGCGGTGACGCGGCGCGCGAACACGTCCAGCGCCTTGCGGGCGTCGTGCGTCGCCAGCGAGAGCACGTCCAGCAGCAGCAGCTCGCGCTCGGGAAAGGTGTGCACCGACATGTGGCACCCGTCCAGCAAAAACATCCCCGCGATGCCGTCGTTCGGCAGCTGCCTGACGACGGGGGCACCCGCAACGGAGAAGCCCGCCGCGCCGGCGGCGGCGATCATCAGGCCGTTGAGCATGGACCGGTCGCGCAACTGGGTCGGCGCCACGCCGAGAAAGTCGGCGATCAGATGACTGAAGCCACCCGCGTCGCGTCCGGCGAACGCATCGGCGCCTCCCGCGCGTGTCACCTAACGATTGACGAAGGCCGGAGGCGGGAGCACCGCGGCCAGTGAGCGGTGTCCGTTGGCGCCAACCGAGCGCACGGCGGCCCAGGCGTCGTCCAGCTGCACGGCGAGGAGATACGACGTGTCGCGCACCGCGATGACACGCTCGTGCGTCGCCGCGGTCGTGGCGCGCACCAGCACCTCGTACGACGCCGCGCCGGGCACGGGTCGCCACGTCAGCATCCACTGCTGTCCTCCCGAGGCGGCATCGCGACGCGCGCGCGCGCTATCGGGCGATGGCGGGGCAAGACCCAGCGCGCCGAGTGCCGCCAGGTTGAGCCGTGCGACGCGCGCGACATACCCGAAGTTCACGTTCTCGAGCCGGTCCGTGGGCAGGTGCTGCCGCTTGTAATTCTCCAGCTTCTCGCTGAAACGCAGTCCCGCATCGCCCAGGCGAACGAACGGCGCGTGGTCGCCACCACGGCCGATACGGTCCAGACGATAGACCGGCACGATGCGTGTGTCTGGCGCGTACAGGGCCGACGTCGCCCACACATAGCGCCCGAGCTCCCGGCTCGGACCATTGTCCGGATCCGCGGCGAAGATGCGCACACTCGTGGAATCCACGCTGCCGTCGTCGGCTACCACATTGCCGACAATGTCGTCGGTAAATGCGGCCGTGACGCGATAGCCCGAGGCGTGCAGGCGCTCCGCGAGATGGGCGGATCCGAGCAGGCCAAGCTCCTCGCCCGAGTACAGCGCGAAGACGATGGTCGCGTCCATGCCTCGCGGATAGCGCCGGGAGACGACGCGTGCCAGCTCGATGACGGCGGAGGTGCCGGAACCGTCGTCGTCCGCGCCCGGCGCGTCTGACGTGGCATCGAAGCGGTCGGTGCTGCAGATACACGAGTCATAGTGTCCGCCCATCACGATCACGCGCGACGTGTCGCGTCCCGGCAGCCACGCGAGCACGTTGACCACGTTGACGCTGGGCTTCTGCGGATGGCGATCCACCACGAGCATCGCTGGATCGTACTCGACGCGCAGGCATCCTCCGCAGTCGTTCGCGTATGCCGAAAGTTCGCGATGGATCCAGCGCCGCGCCGCACCGATGCCGCGCGTGGTGGAGAGCGTGTCGCTCATCGTGTGTCGTGTGCCGAACGACACGAGCACCGAGTCCGTTGCGCGAATGCGGGCGGGCGAGATGTCCCGGAGCGCCTCGGCCAGCGCGGCGTCGCGCACGAGGCCGATGGTCGGGTCCAGCTCCATGGCGGCGACCGTGACCGACGCAGTGCCTGGGAGCGATTCGGAGACTCGAGTCTGAGACGGGCGCACGCAACCCAGGAGCGCGAGCGCCGCGACAACGAC
This sequence comes from Gemmatimonadota bacterium, assembly GCA_031398865.1. Taxonomy (GTDB): domain Bacteria; phylum Gemmatimonadota; class Gemmatimonadetes; order Gemmatimonadales; family Gemmatimonadaceae; genus JANNOC01. The sequence continues at coordinate 2,081 of JANNOC010000492.1, forward strand.
GCGATGGAAGCGCCAACGCAGCACACAGCGTCGCCGGCACTTCTGCGTGCGAGTCCCTGGAGGAAGTGGTATCACGGGGAATCTCAAAACATCGACATCGCGAGGAACGTTCTCAGGGAATCGTTGGTGTTGCGAAGGCGGCCCGACAGCAGCCGGACAACAGACCACAGCACCTTGTAGGCGAGCTCACGATTGAAATCCAGCAGCAGCTCGAAATCCGAACGCGAGATGGTGATCAGCTTGGTGCCGCCGTTCGAGATGGCGTCGGTGGAGCGTTCGCTGCGGTCGAAGACGGCCATCTCGCCGAAGAGGGAGCCCTTTTTCAGCACCGCGAGCGCCTCCTCGCCGCTCCCCGGCACGTCGCGGCTGATGCGCACCTCGCCCTCCACGATCAAGTACAGACGATTTCCTGACTCGCCTTCGCGAAAAATGACCTCGCCGCTGACGAAGTTCTCCTCGCGACACACCTCACTCACTCTGGCGAGCTCACCATCGTCGAGATCCCTGAAGATGGCGACGTTGCGCAGCAATTCGACGACCGGCATCCGCTCCTCTGCGACCGTGGGGGTCGTGCAAACGTAGAGCCGGTCACGGCTGCGTTCAAGAGCGTGGCCATCATCCCCGCTGCTGGATTCGTCGTGCGCGCGAGCCTAGCTTCCCGCGCATGCACCGCCACGCGATCCTCACGCTTCCCAATGCGCTGTCGCTGTCGCGCGTCGCGATGGCAGCATGGTTCGTGTTCGCGCAGGGGACGACCACGCGCCTCATACTCCTTGTGGTGGCCGGGGCGACCGACTTCCTGGATGGATGGATCGCGCGCCGGAGGCATCAGGCCAATCGGTGGGGCGCGCTGCTCGACCCACTCACCGATCGCGTCTTTGTCTTCGCGGCACTGTGCTCGTATCTCTTTCGCGGTGAGATCAGCACCGCGCAGTATTTCATTCTGCTCGCGCGCGATATCGCGACGTCAGTCGGCTTCCTGGTCGCTCGCGGCGTGAGCTGGCTGCGTCCGGCGGAGTTTCAGGCGCGATGGCTTGGAAAGGCCGTCACCGTGCTGCAGCTGGCGGCCCTGGCGGCCGTGCTCGTGGCGCCCACCGCGGTACAGCCGCTCATCGTCGCGGTCGCTGTCGGCGCGGTGCTCGCCATCGTCGATTACACCCTGGTGCTCTGGCGCACGCGAGCGCGCGCGTGATCGCGGAGTTCGCGCGTCGTGTGCGTCGCACGCGCGACGTGTGCAGTTGTGCGGCGGTGACGTCCGCGCTGCTGCTGGCGGCGACGCACCCAGCCGGCGGGCAGAGCGCCGCCGACACGACGCGGCGGCTGCAGGGCGTCGTGCGGCTGGACGCGACGTTTGCCCGCCGCAATGCGCTGCATCTCGCGGCCGGCGCCGGCATAGCAGTGGGGACATATGTGCGCGTCTCCGCCGAGGCGGGTTCCGGCATCGTGCGTCGCGCCGGACAGACGCATCCGAGCGCACGCGCGGATCTCGTCGCCCGCTTTCTCTTCGATCCGCTGCGTCAGTTCCAGCGCGGGGTGTACGCCGGTGGCGGACTGAGCGCGCGCGTCGATCGCGGCGATCGCTGGCGTCCGTCGCTGCTCCTCGTCGCCGGTGTGGAAGGGTCGCCGCGCGCGCGCCGGTGGGTCCCTGCCATCGAAGCGGGCTTCGGTGGCGGCGTCCGCGTCGGCGTCGCCCTGCGCGCGGTGCGCTCACGCGGACGCTGACGGGTAGCGGAGGGCGGGAGCAGGGAGCGGGGGGCGGAGAACCGGCGAACGCGGAACCGCGGTCGAGCCAGCGGTAAAAAAACCACGCCCCTGAAACAGGGGCGTTCGACTTTCATGGAGCATATCCTGCGGCAATCAGGCAGCTGCCGTGGCGTCCTCGTGAATGGCCGACGAGGCGCGCGGTGGCTGGCTGAACCGCTCGCCGAGTGTGCGGAGCTCCTGCACCTGCTCCCGCGTCAGCTCATGATACCGCTCTGCCAGATACTGCGTCGTGGTCTCGAACCACTCAGACTGATGTTCGGCGTCCGCGCCGATCACTCCACACTGCATGATGTGCTGGAACATTTCATCGCGTGCATTCTCAAAGGGCGTCGGCCCAACGGTGTCACGTGAACGGCGAACAGTAGGTTTGGCCATGTATCAGGGATTGGAGGGTAATCCAGCAAATCTAACGGGTTGACGCTCGAGATGGCACCCTCATGCTACACTATTTCCGTCAACGAAGTTCATCAGCAGAGTGACCAGACGTTCGGGGTCTTCTTCCGGGACGAGGCGACCGGTGTTCGGCAGGCGGACGAGCCGGCAGACCGGCATGGCAGCGGCGATGCGATCGGCGTGCGCGGGCTCCAGCCACCTATCGGAGTCCCCCCAGATGACGAGTGTCGGCGTGTGCAGGTCGCTCAGCGGCAGCTCTTCGACATCCTCGGTCTTGAGCGAGCGGGCCAGGGACAACAGGTGGCTGACGCCATCGCTCCCGACGTACGGCGCGAGGTAGCGCGCCACGAGCCGTGGCGGCATGTAGCGCGGATCGCTCACGCTGCCCTCCAGCAGTGGCACCAGTAACGGCGCGGCGCCGAGCATCCCTCGAGCGACGCGCACGGCGAAACGCGCGGTGCCACGCTGGACCGAGCGGACGTCGCTCCCGGGCAACTCGTCGAAGGCGACCGGATTCACGAGTACCAGCCGTTGCACGCGCTCGGGACGGGCGGCGGCGAGGCGCAGTGCCACGCTGCCGCCGAGATCCACGCCGACGAGCGTCGCGCGCGCGATCCGTAGACCCGCCATCGCGCGGTCCACGTATTCCGCCTGCGCCGCGACACCGAAATCGGCGTCGAACGGGCGATCGGACTCCCCATATCCGAGGAGATCAATCGCGAAGGCGGTGTGTTTGCGTAGCGCGATCGCCGGTCCAATCTCGCGCCAGAGAAAGGTGGACGTGCCAAAGCCATGCAGAAGCACGATGGCTGGGCCGCCCTGACCGTATCGCTCCACGTGTACGGAGCCCGGCCCCACCGGAACGCGAATGTAGTCGGCGTCTATGTCTCACCTCGCGTGTGGAATTCACGGGTCGGCGCACACGCCGACGCCCGTCCGATCTTCATCGAAAGCGCACGCGAGGTCAAGACGCGCGCTCTTGCTTGCGCATCGGGAGGCTCCCAATAACTTTCGCCGGAAAGGCACGACGATCTCGTTCATTCACCGGATTGCGGGCATGGCGGAGCAGACGTACGACGATGGACGCGCGCGAGACCTTCAGAGGCTGCTGCGTGCACTCGCGACTCGCATCCACGAGCTCGACGAGCAGAACGCACTGCTGCAGAATGCCAACGAGCTGATGCGGCTGATCGGCGACATTCGCAGCGAACTGTTTCACTACGAGGTCAGGGCGACGTACGACACCCCCGAGATTGCGGACAGCCGGCGCATCGTCGCCGAGGCGGCGGGGGACGAGTCGAAGTGGAGGTCACCGGATTGGACGCCTGACGAGGAGGACGACCAGCAGTGGTAAAATCACGCCGCAAGGAACCGTCGAAAACGAAGTTCTTCTTCGGGCTCGGCGCGATCGCGATCGTCGGCGCCGCGGTGATCGGGTACGCGTCCATACGGTCGAAGCCGGGCGCGCGGACCGTCGATCCCAATCTCCCGAAGCCGACGGCACAGGGGATCGTGCTCGGCGATGTGAACGCACCGGTGGAGATCATCGAGTTCGCCGATTTCGAATGCCCCGCGTGTGGACAGTTCGCGACCATCACCGAGCCTGACGTGCGCAAACGCCTCGTGGAGACGGGCCGTGCGCGTTTCGTCTTCTATTATTTTCCGCTGCCGATGCATCCCAATGCGTGGCCCGCGTCACATGCCGCGGCCTGCGCGAACGAACAGGGCAAGTTCTGGGAGATGCATGACCGCATCTTCATGGGGCAGCCCGACTGGAACGGGCAAGCGACCCGGAATCCCAAAGGGGTGTTCGAGAAGTACGTGAAGGAGATCGGTCTCGACGGCGCTGCCTGGGAAAGTTGTTATGACGAGGAGAAGCATCGCGCCCAGATTCAAGCGCACTATGACGAAGCCGTGCGCCGTCAGGTGCAGTCCACGCCGACGTTCATTATCGGGAAGCGCATGTTGTCCGGGACGCAGAGCTACGACCAGATCAAGCTGCAGGTGGACTCGGCCACCGCCGAAGCGGCGGCAGCGCGCGGTCCCGGCACAGCGGACAGTTCCCGTCCCGCGCCGCCCGCGACACGGTGACCGCGCGGATGGCGATCGCGACGATCGCCCTCGTCGGATTCTTCGTCGCCCTGTACCTCGCGCTGTACAAGATCGGGCTCATCGGCGAGCTAGCGTGCAGCATCGGCTCGTGCGAAACCGTGCAATTGAGCCGCTGGTCGACCTTTCTCGGCCTTCCCGTGGCGGCGTGGGGCGTGGGATTCTACGTCGCAATGCTCGCCGTCGCGCTCGCCGGGCTGCAGTCAGCACTGGCGGAGTCCCGGGCCATCACGTGGCTGCTCGTGGCGATGTCGGGGTGG
>JANNOC010000502.1:0-2839 GCA_031398865.1 Gemmatimonadota bacterium
GTCCTGGTATCCGACGTGAGAGATCAGGTCGAGGACCCGGCGTTCGAACACATAGATTCCGGCGGGTGTCGCGCCGACAGCTCCGGACGCTCTGTTCGTCTCCTGATGGACGACCACCGTGAGCGCCGCGTTGGAGCTGCGATGCGCCTCGAGGATCGCGTCGAGATCGGTCGTCGGCACGATCGAGCCTTCGACAACCACGATCGTTTCCGCGGTCGACATCTTCGCCGCGTCGCGGAGACAGCCGGCAGGGCCGCGAGGCGTCGTGTCTTCCACGAAGGAAAACCGCGCCGAGGGATACTCAGGCCACGTTGCGGCCACCACCGATTGCGAACGCGTGTTCCGGCACACCGTCACGTGCTGGGGGGCGGCTGCTGCGAGCCAACGGAGGGCGTAGGTCACGAGTGGCGATTGTGCAATTGGGACAAGCGGTCTCGGCAACAGCGCAGAAAAGGCGTTGTCGGGGGACTCATAACTTCCCGCGAGAACGATCCCTGCTAAGGCGATCGGCTCGCGGTCCCTGGTGTCCGGGGCCGTCTGACGGCAGTCCGGGCTCGCCACTTCAATGGCCGAGAGTGTTGGGGTCATTTGACTTTGGGCTACTACGACGTGGGTTCGCCTGTCGAAATAGCAATTGCTCGGCCTTCGACATAACGGTTCTTGTCGTCCGAGTTCGTCTGATAACCCTTTAAGAATCATCAGCTTCTGTCTTTATGACAGATAAGTCAGATTTGCATGTCACTCTCCGGGGAGACATAAGTCTTCAACATCACTGTAAAGTTCGTCATTGTCACTTATTCGTATTTGGTTGAGTTTTCCTCCTACTTGAGTGAAGATAGTCTTCCTTTTGGCCCATTCCCGGGTTAAGGCACTAATCATCATTTCGTGGAATTTTGAGGGTACGCTGTTGAATCTCCCCAGCAGGGTTTTGATCGGAAACACCCCCGCAATTATTGCAATCGAGGCGGATTTGAGGGATGCCGCACGCACCGATGCGAAGGTGCTCATCCTCGGAGAGAGCGGCGTCGGCAAAGAGGTGATCGCGAGCCTCATTCACCAGTACAGCCCGCGGAATCGTGCGCCGCTTCTGACCCTCAATTCCGCCGGCATTCCCGACACGCTGCTCGAGTCGGAGCTCTTCGGCCACATGCGCGGAAGCTTCACGGGCGCCTACCGCGACAAGCCGGGCCTGTTCGAGTCGGCTCGCGGGGGTACCGTCCTGCTCGACGAGATCGGAGAAATGAGCCTTCGGATGCAGGGAGTACTCCTGCGTTTTCTCGAGACGGGTGAGATTCAGCCCGTCGGCGCCGACAAGGCCCGATACTGCTCCGACGTGCGCATCATCGCGGCGACGCATCGGCGTCTGATGGAGCAAATCGCGTGCAAGGCGTTTCGCGAGGATCTCTACTATCGACTGAATGTCATCCACATCGTCGTGCCGCCTCTCCGCGAACGGCGCAACGATATCCCGGCCTTCGTGCGCCATTTCATTCGTCTCTTCAGCGAGCAGCACAGGGTTCCGCCGATCGAGCTCGCGCCCGAGACCATGACGCGCCTCGTCGAGTACGAATGGCCGGGAAACGTCCGCGAACTGAGAAACGTGATCGAGCGTATGCAGGTGAGGTCCAAGACGGGCGTTGTCTCGCCGGAGGATCTGCCATTTGAGATTTTGGGAGCGTCCGGCCCAGCCGTTCCCGTCTATGGGGAGGCGAGGGAGCAGCCAGGCGCCGATGCGCTCTACGATCGGATTGTCACAGGCGGAGAGTCATTTTGGTCGGTCGTGTATCCCGCGTTCATGGCGCATGATCTGACGAGAGCCGAGCTTCGACGAATTGTGACGCTCGGCCTCAAGCACACGAAAGGGAACTACACCGTCCTCCTGCAGCTCTTCAATATGAAGCCGGAGGACTACAAGCGGTTCCTGAATTTTCTGCGGAAGAATCAGTGCCGGCTTCCGTACCAGCACTTCCGGGTCGCGCGGGCGATGCCCGATCAGAGAGTGGTCGATCAGCGAACCGCGTCCTGACCCGGTGAGGTTCTGGTCGGCGTCAAGCGTAATTCCGCGGCCACCGCCGGTCGACACGCTGCTGCTGAATGCCCTGAGTCAGTTTTGTCGTAATCTCCAGGAGCGTTTCGACGGAGATGGGCTTGACGAGGTACGTCAGGTCGAGGCGCTGGGTCTCGCGATGCAGTACGGCGTCCCACGTGGAGTCCGTGATGATGATGTGCGTGCGAGGACGCACACGTCGAACCCGCAGCGCCAGGTGGAGGCCGTTGTACTCGCCGAGGCGCACGTCCGCCATCAACATGACCAGGTCGGACATCCGCGCCAGCTGGCGGTTCGCCTCGTCAAAGGTTCCCGCGATGGCGACTCGGAACCCCAAATCCGTCACTATGCCGGCGTTCTGCGCCGCCTCAGCGGCATTGGCATCGACAATCAAGGCGACGCCGCTCATGGTGGAAGCCACACTGAACTTGTCGCCGCCGCCGATATCTTCCAGTTTATGGACCATGACGACCATTACTCCTGACACTGCATCCGAGCGGGGGACAAAGACTATGCACGGTCTGTGCCGGTATTAATTTGCGTCCAGCATTGCTCCTTTCGCGCGGGCGACTTTAACGCTGTATAAATATTATACTGTGACTAGGGAATAAATTTCCCTGGTTGCATGGTTTTTAGCGCGCCGCGAAGACGACAAAGCGCCTGTTCGAGAACAGCCGCTCGAATCCCCGATCTGAGTTACGGGATACAAGTGCTTCGAGCTCGGCCCCTTGCCGTGAAGAACGATCAAGAACGAGGTGGGTTGCGCCCACCTCGCGGATGTGCGCTGAGAGG
>JANNOC010000545.1:0-1900 GCA_031398865.1 Gemmatimonadota bacterium
GTCAGAGACTATGAAGCCTCGACAGAAACGGTTTGTTCTCATCGGCCTGGGATTGATGGCCTTGGCTGTGGCAGCCGCCTTAGTGCTCAATGCATTTCAAAGCAACCTTGTATTCTTTTATACGCCGACACAAGCGGCGAATGGGGAGGTGCCTCAGGGGCGCAGCTTCCGCGCGGCGGCGGCCTCCCTCGTCGCGCGCGACGATCATTTCCCGCATGGCCGTTATGCGGTCGCCCTCGAAGAACATGTGCTCGGTGCGACACAGACCGATGCCTTCCGCCCCAAAATTGCGCGCGATGCGCGCGTCCTTCGGGGTATCCGCGTTCGCACGCACCTTGAGCGTGCGCACGTCATCGGCCCAGCCGAGCAGCTCGGCGAATGCACCATACAGCGGCGCCTGGTCCGCCCGCAGCGTGCCGTTGATCACCTGCATGATCTCGCTCGGGATGGTGGGAAGATCGCCCACGAAGACGCGTCCGGTCGCACCGTCCAATGTGATCCAGTCGCCTTCCTTGACCGTGACGCCGTCCACGGCGAACCGGCGCTGCTGGACATCCACCTCGATGTCCTTGCAGCCAACAATCGCGCACTTGCCCATGCCACGCGCCACGACGGCGGCGTGACTGGTCATTCCCCCGCGTGCCGTCAGCACCGCTCGCGCGGCCACGATACCGTGAAAATCCTCCGGGGTGGTCTCGTCGCGCACCAGGATCACGTCGTCGCCCAGTGCGGCACGCTGCTGCGCGACATCCGGGTCGAACACCGCCACACCGCTCGCGGCGCCGGGGCTCGCGGGGAGTCCCGTGCAGAGCGGCGTTGCGCGCGCGGCCGAATCGATGATCGGGTGGAGCAGCTGATCGAGCTGATCCGGTTGCACACGCAGCACCGCGTCGCGTCGGTCGATCAGTTCCTCGCGCACCATGTCGCCGGCGATGCGTACCGCGGCAGCGGCGGTCCGCTTCCCGCTTCGGGTCTGCAGCAGAAAAAGCTTGCCCCGCTCGACGGTGAACTCGAGATCCTGCATGTCGTGGTAGTGCCGCTCCAGCCGCGCCTGCGTCTCCAGCAGTTCCGCGTACGCGCCGGGCAGCGCAGTTGCCATCTCGTCGATGCGCAGCGGCGTACGGATGCCGGCCACGACGTCCTCGCCCTGGGCATTCACGAGGAACTCGCCGTAGAAAGTGCGCTCGCCGGTGGACGGATCACGCGTGAAAGCCACGCCGGTGCCCGAGTCATCCCCCAGGTTGCCAAACACCATGGCGACGATGTTCACCGCGGTGCCGAGTGTCTCCGGAATGCTGTGCACGCGCCGGTAGTCCACCGCCTTCTTCAGCGTCCACGATGTCCAGACCGCCTGGATCGCGCCCCAGAGCTGCAGCGAGGGGTCCATCGGAAACTCCGTGCCCGTCGCATTACGCACCATGGCTTTGTATTCCTCCACCAGGTTGCGCAGCGTCGCCTCGTCCAGCTCAGCGTCGGACCGCGCGCCCGACAGCACGCGCTTGGCCGTGAGGAGGTGCTCGAAGTCGTGACGGGAAACACCAAGGACCACGTCCGAATACATCTGGATGAAGCGCCGATAAGAATCGTACGCGAAGCGTGCGTTGCCGCTCTGCTGCGCGAGGCCGGCCACGGTGCGATCGTTCAGTCCGAGGTTGAGAATCGTCTCCATCATTCCCGGCATCGAGACCGGCGCGCCCGACCGTACGGAGACGAGCAGCGGCTTTGCCGGGTCGCCGAGCACCCGTCCCGTGACTTGCTCCAGCCGGCGCAGATTCTCGTGCACCTCGTCGCGCAACCCATCGGGATACGAACGGTCACGCAGATACGAGCCGCATGCGTCGCACGCGATCGTGAACCCAGGCGGCACGGGGACGCCGAGGTTGGTCATCTCGGCGAGGTT
>JANNOC010000559.1:0-6053 GCA_031398865.1 Gemmatimonadota bacterium
CCACCCCCACCCCCTCCCTCACCCAACACTCCGCCACCTCCGCAAACATCGGCATCAACTGCATCACGTGCTCCCGCTCCACCTTCCCGAACGGCGACAGCACGAAATCCGACAGCTCGCCAATCGCGCGATCCTCGTCCGCCGGCTGAATCCCGATTCGCAGCCGCGCATACTCCTGCCCTCCAAGCGCCGCCTGGACGCTCTTCAGCCCGTTGTGCCCGCCCGCACTCCCGCGCGCACGCAAGCGGAAGCGGCCTAACGGCAGAGCGACTTCGTCCACGACCACCAGCAGATCCGTCGCCGCGGCCCAGAACGCGCGACGCGCGTACGTCGCGAGCACCGCACCTGAGAGATTCATGAAGGTTTGCGGCTTCACCAGCCGCACTCGCGTACCGCCCAGTGAGCCAGTGGCCGTCATCGCCTGGCCGTCGCGTTTCCAGCCATCGAAACGCCAAACGTCGGCCAGGTGGTCGAGAACCCACCAGCCGACGTTGTGACGCGTTCGTGCGTACGTTCGCCCGGGATTCCCCAGGCCGAGAACGACTTTCAAGACACGACGAAGCCGCCGCTACTCGGCTTCTTCCTCGTCCGCCTTGGTCTTGCGGATCAACTCGGGCTCGGCCGGCGCCTCGGTGTCCGGGACCACCGCGACCTCCTCCACGACCGCGCGCGGGGCGCTGACCACGCACACCGTGTTGTCCGCTTCGTCGAGTACCGTCACGCCCGCCGGGAGTACGAGATCGCTGACGTGCAGCGAGTGCCCGATGGTGAGCGCGGTGACGTCCACATCGATGTGGCTCGGGATATTCGCCGGATCCACTTCGATCTCGATGTCGTGCATGATCTGATCGAGCACGCCGCCCGAGGCACGCACGCCTTCGGGGATGCCGACGAACGCCAGCGGCACGCTCAGCGTAATCTTTTCGCCGGCGACGAGTTCCTGAAAGTCCACGTGTAGTATCTGCTTCTTGAACGGATGGCGCTGAATTTCGCGGATCAGTGTGCGTGTGGTCTTGCCGCCGAGCGCCAGCTCGATGACCGTGCTGCCGGCGGCGATGTGCTCCAGCAGCTTGTCCAGCTCCCGCGCGTCCAGCACGAGCGACTGCGCGTCACGCGCACTGCCGTAGATGATACCGGGGATCTTGCCGGAGGAGCGGAGCGTTCGCGCGGCACCCTTGCCGACAGTGTCGCGGGAGGACGCGCTGAGTTGAGCGGAAGCCATGAGAAGAGTCCTGGAGAAAAATCGTCAGTCGAACAGCGAGCTCACCGATTGCTCGCTGTGCGTATAGCGAATCGCTTTCGACAGCAGCTCTCCGACCGAGAGCACCTTGAGCGTGTCGAAGCGTCGTTCGGGCGGGATCGCGACCGTATCGGTCACGGTCACTTCCCGGATCGGCGCGTCGCGGAGCCGCTCGGCGGCGGGGCCGGAGAGCAGCGCGTGCGTTGCGCACACATACACGTCCTTCGCGCCGAGCTTTATGAGCGCGCGGGCCGCCTCGGCGACGGTCCCCGCGGTATCGATCATGTCGTCCGCGATGAGGCAGTCGCGTCCTTCCACCTCACCGACGACGTTCACCACTTCAGTGACGTTGGCACGCGGACGACGCTTGTCGATAATGGCAAACGTGCCGTCCAGCCGCTTCGAGAACCCTCGCGCCATCTTCGCGGAGCCGACGTCCGGCGCCACGACCACCAGATCCTTCAGTTGCTTCTTGCGGTAATGCGACACGAACACGGGTGCCGCGTACAGATGGTCCACGGGTACGTCGAAAAACCCCTGCAACTGATGCTGGTGAAAATCTATTCCCAGCACGCGATCCGCTCCCGCCGCCTGAATCATGTTCGCGACGAGCTTGGCCCCGATCGCCACCCGCGGCTGATCCTTGCGATCCTGCCGCGAATATCCGTAGTACGGCATCACGCAGGTAATCCGAGCCGCCGAGGCTCGCCGCGCCGCGTCGATCAGGAGCAGCAGCTCCATCACGTTTTCGGCCGGCGGATTCGTGGGCTGCACGATGAACACGTCGTGCCCGCGAATATTCTCGTCGATCCGTACGAAAATCTCGCCGTCCGCGAATCGCGAGGACGTCAGCTTGCAGAGATCCACGCCGATGTTCCGCGCGATCTCCTCAGCCAGTTCGCGATTTGCGCTCCCGGCGAGCAGTTTGAATCCGTGCGCCGGAACGGATAACCCATCCATTACCACAGCCTTGGAAGCTAGATAGACCTGCCAGGATAGTCAATTGCAACGCGCATCGAATCTCATTGCCCCTGGTGGATTCGAACCACCATTCGCAGATCCAAAGTCTGCTGTCCTGCCATTGAACGAAGGGGCAATAGCGGTTGAAGCTACTCGATCCGGTGCACCGGGACAACGTGCGACGCCGTGCGCGTCAGGACCACTCGACAACTCAGCGCGTTTGCTGCAGCGCGGAGATCCGGCGTCTCGTCGAAGACCCCGAAGACCGTCGACCCCGAGCCACTCAGCAGCGAGAACAGCGCGCCTGCTACGTTCAGCGCGGCACGCATGTCGGCCAGAGCGGGATACCGCCGCTCGACGGGCGCGGTGAAGTCGTTCCACGCCAGTTGCGCCAGCGAGTCCCACGAGGCGAGCTGCGCCACCTCCAGCCGACTCGCGCGTCCCGAAGCGCTCGCGCGGTCGTTTCGGTCGGCGGCCAGCCACGCATAGGCGTCGGCGGTCCTGACGGCGAACGACGGCACCAGCAGCGCCACCACTCGTGGCGGGAGGGGCGGAAGCGCGAGCAACTGTTCGCCACGCCCCCCGCCTAACGCGAGCGCGTCGTCGCTGGTCAGGTACGGGATGTCCGCGCCGATGGCCGCGCCGATCTCGAGTAGCTGGGCCGCGGCGATCGGACGCGGGTTCACCGCATTGAGCGCGCGCAGTACCGCGCCCGCGTCGGCGCTGCCTCCGCCGAGCCCGCCGCCAACAGGAATGTGCTTGGAAATGATGATGTGGCAGCCGCGCGGCCAGCCGCACGCGTCCGCGTAGTGCTCGGCGGCACGTAGCGCAAGATTGCGATCCGCGGGTCCTGCGTCGGTGTCTTCACACTCCACGGCGTAGTGCTTGCCGCCCACTCGAACATCCACCGCGTCCGCGAGTTCGAGACGCGCGAACAGCGTGTGCAGTTGATGATAGCCGCTGGTCTCCCGCGCTCCGACATGGAGGAACAGGTTGAGCTTCGCCTGCGCCTGCATCCGCACGTGCGCCCGGTGCGCGGACTCGCTCATGCTCCAGCGGTCGGCTTCGCGCTGCCGGAACCGGAACCGGAACTCGGAGAGTCGGGCAAGGGCGGCGGGTCGGCGCCCTCGGTGGCGACAGCCTGCACGTCTTTCAGATGCACTCCCAAGCGGACGAAGTAGTACGCCCCGATGACCGTAATGGGAATGAAAACCAGAACGTGATAAGCGATCGCCCAGCTCACCGCCAGCGACTCGTCGACGCCGTAGATGACGAGGCCCACCTTCGCGACCAATTCAAAGACCCCGAAAAAGCCAGGCGCGGATGGCAGCGCGACGCCGATGGAGATAAGTCCCTGCAGAAAGAGCGCGGCACTTAACGGGACCGTGATTCCAACGGCCTTGAATCCGAGCCAGAACGCCAGTGCGTTGAGCAGCCAGTGCGCGAGCGTCCATGCGAAAACAGCGGCAAAGCGTCGTGGATGGCGGAGCACCCCGAGGCCCGCGGCGAAGGCGAGGATCGCCTCGCGCCCGCGGGCTTCAAAGCGAGGCGCCACGCGGCGCGCCACGAGCTCGAACAGATCCACGACACGAAGCGGAAAGAGCAAAACGAGGTACAGCGCGCCGAGCAGGCCAACCAGCGCGAGCGTGCCGGACCCACCGATCACATGGGCCGCCGGCTGGCCATTTCCGAGCGTGGCGCCCGAGGGAAAGGCGGGATCGAACATCGCCAGGAACATGAGCAGCATGAGCACGACCGCGTCGAAAATGCGATCCACCGCGATCGAAGCGAACGCCGTCGGGAAGGGAATGCCGGGCCGCTCCCGCGACAGCGCGTAGGCCCGCGCGATCTCGCCGGCGCGGGCGGGTACCACATTGTTGACCATCATCCCGATCGCGGTGGCGTGCCACAACGGGGCGAATGGAATGTTGGGCTCGACCGGGGCGAGAATGGTGCGCCAGCGCCGCGCGCGCAGCGGGAAGATCAGCACGCCCGCCAGCGCCGAGAGTGCGAACAGGGGGAGACTGGCGCGCGACAATTCCCGCCAGACATCGCCGAAGTGCACACCGCGAAATGCCCACACCATGAGCGCGGCGCTGAGCGCGAGCCCGAGCGCGCCGCGCCGGCCGAATTTCATGCGCTACTCCGCGGCGGCGAGATCGAGCAAGGCGTACAGCTCCGCGAGCGCCGTCCGCGACGGCTCGGCTCCGGAGCCGAGCAGCTCGTCGCGCAGCTCTATCGCACGGTACAGCGCGGCGCGTCCGCGATACACGAGGGCGTCAATCGGGATGACGGTGTCGTCCACGATCGGTACCGGCTCGCTCAGCGGCCGGTCGTCCAACAGGTTGATGCCGGCGATCCCGTCCTGCAGCATCGCGTGGAGCTCCTTTCCCGTCGGTGTGGGATGGCCGCGCGGGGCTCCCCAACCGGCGTCTGTCCTGACTGGTGCTGGGGTCGCACTCGCGACGGGAGCCAGCAGCTCAGTCGGGAGCGCGGGTGCCGGCACCCGCGCAGCGGCCGCGCCCGCGGTCGCAGCAACGGCGCGTGCCGCCGTTGCACTCGCGCGCCGATTCGCCAGCGCGTCGAGAGTCGCGAGCAATTCCCCCTGGCCCGTCGCCGGGTTGGCGAGCAACGCGGCGACCCCATCCAGCGCAGCGAGGCTCGCACTATCGAGCGACGCAATGGTGTCCCTCGAGGCATTGACGTGCTGCGCGATCTGATACTCGCCGAATCCTTCGGCCGCGTTCGCAAGCGCGCGGAGTGCGCCTCGCAACTCGCGCGAGAGCCGCTCGCGGGTCACACCGTCACTCGCTTCGCGCGCGTCCGCCACCAGACGACGCAGGTGCTCTGCCTGGCTCACGACTTCGAGGCGGAAGCGTTCCGGGGGCGTCGTCGGCGGGTGCGCGGAGCGATGCACGACATGCGCGCCACCGTCGCTGAAGAACAATTCCGTGATGGGGACGATGCGGTCGGCGTCGTCCGCCGCCTCCACGAGCGCCGCGGCCGCCGCGGCGAATCGCCGTACTTCCGGCGCGTGCAACTCAGGACGTCCGCCCTCGCGAATCTCGCTGGAGGCGCGACGGAGTAGCGCCGCCGAGGCATGAAAAAGCGTGAGCTGCGCGTCTGACGGTTCCGACGGACCCAGCTCCAGCGGCTTCGCGGCACGCTCGAGCGCGTCGAGGACATCGGGAAGCGGAGGAACATCCTTGAGCGCCGCGACGCCACGAAGGGCGCGCACACGCTCGAGCGCGCTGCTGAGCACCTCACGCGCAACCGGGCGGGCCGCATACGCCTCCAGCGCGGCCGCAATCTCCGCCGCGGCAGACGCGAGGTAGGTGACGCCGGTCGGACCTGCGTTCGCGGACACCGGCGTCGGCGCCCGGCGCATGACCTCGGGTCCGACCGCCGCCAGCTCCACAATGCGGGCCCGCGCGCGCTGTTCTTCGGGTGCTCCCCAGGTTCGCACGCCGCGGATCAGGATCTTGAGGTCGTCAATCGCGGCGACGAGCACTCCCTGGAGGGCTGGGCTCCACTGCGTCGCGCCCTGCTGCAGTCCGCGGCCGACGCGCTCGACACCGGTCGCCAGCTCAGCGAGGGCGCTCAATCGCGCCATCGTCGCCGAGCCGCGGAGCATGCGCGCGTAGCGACTGAACGCGTCCGCATCGGGGCCGCCCGCCCCCGCGGCCGCGATGAGGCCGTCGAGTCGCTCGACATAGTCCCCGGCTTCCAGAATGAAAAAGTCGAGCACACCGACTGACGAGCTCATGCCATCTCCACGGGTGGACGCGCCACGAAGTTAGAGAGCGGGTGGACGAGGGTCAATGCGATCACACGCGGTTTTCGACGTCGTCGC
>JANNOC010000570.1:0-3069 GCA_031398865.1 Gemmatimonadota bacterium
ATTCATCGCGCGCTGCATGGCGCTGACGGAAGATGAGTGACACAACCGCGTGCAGTGATCCACGTTGTTGGTGCCGATCCCCGCCCGGAACATGCGCTGCAGCACGTAGTTCTCTTCGTTGGAGCACTTCGCCGACTGAAAGACAGCGAGCGAGTCCGGTCCGCGTTCATCGCGCAGTCGGCAAAGCTCCTGAGCGGTGAGCTCCAGCGCCTCGTCCCACGTCGCGGTGCGAAACGGTTCGTACCACGAGGCCGGTGTTGCGACGCGGTCCCGCGGATCACCCAGCGAGTCCATGCCGGTGGGCACCGTGTCGAGTGGATTTGTGCGCGGCCGCCGCTTCTTCGTGCGGCTGTCGGTTCCGACGTCGGGCCAGGGACCTCCGCGCCGCGTGAAACGGTCCGCGCCGTCCGCCGAGGCATCGAAGATCCACCGCCCATCGCGCTTCACCCAGCCGCGGCGAATCAGCGGCGTCGTCAGGCGGTCCCGATGCGATACGAAGTCGGTGCCGAAGCGCCCCTTCACGCACGTCGAGCCCATGTTGGGCGTATCCTCTTCGATCCACGGGCTGGTGACGCGCACGATGTCGTCACCGCGCACCTGCAGATCGATCTGACAGCCGACCCCGCAGTAGGGACACACGCTGCGCACGGCGCGCGGCGGCTGCGCCTGCATCTCCTGCCGCATCTTCGCGAGCGGCAGCACATCGTAAATGGCGCCCGTCGGGCAGACACGCACACACTCGCCACACCACGTGCAGCCGGCGTGCTCCGGATTGCCATCCGCGCCAACAATGATCCCCGCGTGGTCGCCGCGGTGCGCGACATCGAGCACACCAATGACCTGGATGTCGGCGCAGGCCCGCACGCACCGCGTGCACAGAATACACGTGGACATATCGTGCCGGATGATCGGATCGCCGTCGCGCTCGTCTCCGGTGCGTAGCGGAAGCGCCGCGCGATGCGCGCGCGACACGCCGTAGCGCTGCACGAGCTCCTCGAACTCATTGCGTGCGCCCTCGGGCGGAATGCTCTCGCTGGGATAGCGCTCCAGCAGCATCTCCAGAACCGCTCGGCGGTTGCGCACCGCACCCACTGATTCCGTCGTGACGCGCATGCCATTCGCGGCGGCCACCGCGCACGCGGCGACGAGCTTGGGTTGCCCTTCCACCGAGACCAGACAGACGCGGCAGTTCCCGACGATCGGCAGCTTGGGATACCAGCACAACGTCGGCACGCCGATCCCGAGCGCACGCGCGGCCTCGAGGATGGTCGCGCCGTCGGCGACGGTGATCTCGCGTTCATCAATGCTGAGCGTCGGCATCAGGTGCTCTCCACGGACAACATCACAACTCGCTGACACATGATATGCGGATAACGCGCGCCGCGCGCCATCATCGCCACATTGTCTTCACACTCTGCTGACGATTACTGCTATTGCGTGCGTTTTGTGCCGTTCCTATATTCGCGCTACGATGTCACCGCGCGGGCGATACTGCGCCACATCCGTCGCATCGCGTCTCCGCAAAGCCCCCCAGGTCATCATGACCAACCGACGAGCGTTCCTCAAGCAGGGTAGTCTTGCCGCGGCCGCGATCGCCACCGCATGCACGAGCGGCACGAGCGCCGTTCCCGCGCCGATGCCGGCTCCGACTGCCGCCGCACCGCCGCCGTCGTCCGCGATGGACGGCCCCACACGCGACCTCCTGCTGCACGCGCTGAATGCCGCGACGACGTCAGGCGCAAGCTATGCGGACGCGCGCATCGGCCGGTATCGCAACAACTTCGTATTTACGCGCGAGCAGCAGATCATCAATCTCGTGGACACCGATTCCATGGGCTGCGGCATCCGCGCGCTCGTGGACGGCACGTGGGGCTTCGCGGCGACGCGCGCGCTCACGCGCGACGGCATCGCGACCGCGGCGCGCGAGGCTGTCGCCATCGCGAAGGCCAATCGCATCGCGCGCGACCGTCCCGTCGAGCTCGCGCCTACGGAATCCTTTCCGAACGCCTCGTGGTCGAGCCCCATCTCCATCGATCCGTTCACGGTCCCCGTGGAGCAGAAGGCGGAGCTGCTGCTCGCGGCCAATGCCGCCGCCATGAAGGTGCCGGGCGTCCGCTTCGTCAATAGCTCGATGTTCTTCGTCAAGGAAGACAAGAACTACGCGAACACCGACGGCTCGGTGATCACGCAGACGCTGGTGCGCAGCTGGCTGCCCATGAGTATCACTGCGATCGCGCCCGACAATTCCGACTTCCAGAGTCGCGGCAACGTCGTGCAGCCGATGGGACGCGGCTACGAGTACATCCTCGAGCAGAACATCGTCGCCAACGCGCCCAAGTGGGCCGAGGAGGCGGTGCAGAAGCTCAAGGCAAAGCCGGTGGACGTGGGCAAGTACGATCTCATCCTGCACCCGTCGCACCTCTGGCTCACGATTCACGAGTCCATCGCGCATCCCACGGAGCTCGACCGCGCCGCGGGCTACGAGGCGAACTACGCGGGCACCAGCTTCGTCGCGCCCCCGGACAAGTTTCTCGGGAAGTTCAAGTACGGGCCCGAGTGGATGAACGTGCAGGGCGACCGCTCGCAAGTGGGTGCGTGTTCAACAACCGGGTGGGACGACGACGGCGTCAAGCCCGACGACTTCCTCATCATCAAGAACGGCGTTGTCAACGACTATCAGACCACTCGCGAGCAGGCCAACTGGCTGAAGTGGTGGTACGACGCGCAGCAGCGGCCGGTGCGATCGCACGGCTGCTCCTTCGCGGACTCCTGGGCCAGCGTGCAGTTCCAGCGCATGCCTAACGTCTCGCTCCTCCCTGGCGAGCGGGACATCGGATGGGACGAGATCATTGCCGACACCGACCGCGGGATCGCGATCATCGGCGACGGCTCCTTCTCGATCGACCAGCAACGCTACAACGCGCAGTTCGGCGGGCAGCTCTTCTACGAGATCAAGGGCGGCAAGATCGTCGGCCAGCTCAAGGACGTCGCGTACCAGATGCGCACCCCCGACTTCTGGAACGCCATGGACATGATCGGCGGCAAGAGCAGCTACCAGATGGGCGCCAG
>JANNOC010000593.1:0-2407 GCA_031398865.1 Gemmatimonadota bacterium
CGAGCGCCAGGCGTCCGACGCTGCCACTGTCCCCGCCGATCCCGTGCATGAGCAACTCGCCGATGCCGGTCCAGTCACTCACCACGAGCCCGGCAAACCCCCACTCGCTGCGCAGCACATCGGTCAGGAGATGCCGGTGCGCGTGCGCCGGCACGCCGTCAATCTCGTTGAACGCCGCCATGAATGTCTCGGCCCCGGCACATACGGCTGCCTGAAACGGCGGGAGGTACACGTCGCGCAAGGTGCGCTCGGGAACGTCGGCGATGTTGTAGTCGCGCCCACCCTCGGCCGCACCGTACGCCGCGAAGTGCTTGGCCGTCGCGGCTACTGTGCCAGGGTCGCGGAGATCGCTCCCCTGGAACCCACGCACGCGCGCGGCGGCCATCACCGCGCCGAGATAGGGGTCTTCCCCGGAGCCCTCGACAATGCGTCCCCAGCGCGAATCGCGTGCGATGTCCACCATCGGGGCGAAGGTCCAGTTGATCCCGTGCGCCGCCGCCTCGACGGCCGCGATCCGCGCCGCGCGCTCGGCCGCATCGGGGTCCCAACTGCTCGCCTCGGCCAGCGGCACCGGGAAGATCGTGCGAAAGCCGTGGATGACGTCGAGCGCGAACAGCAGCGGGATGTGCGAGCGCGATTGCTCCACCGCGATCCGCTGCAGCCGCGTGACGGTATCCGCCCCGACGATATTGAGGAACGAGCCAACCTCGCCGCGCCGGATCTGCTCGACCCCTACGGCCGTCCCACCCGGGCCTGTGGGCTCACCGAGGCCGGAGAGCTGGTTGAGCTGGCCGACCTTCTCCTCGAGCGTCATCCCGGCCAGCACCGAGTCCACGAAGTGCCGCTCTCGGGAATCGCCGCTCAGAGTGGGAGCGCGCGATGGCGACGCGTCGGACGCTGTAGCGATGACAGGCGCTGGCCGAGCGGCGGGCGCCTGGGCGCAGGAGTAGGTACACGTGCCCAACGCGAGCGCCGCAAGGAAACCCAAGTTCGGTCGCATGCACCGAAATAACACGTATCGCGTCCGCCGTCTAATGCTGTGGCGATGCCTGTTAGGCGCTCAGTCGGTCAGTCGCTCAGTTCCGACCCTTTGGCGAGGACTTCGCGGGTGTCGGAGGCGGCTCAGTGAACAGCCACCGGTAGGCGGCCGGGAACTCGCGCCGCCAGAACCACTCGGCGTGTTTGCCGTCGGCGGGAGTGAGTGATCGTACCGAGCGGCCGGCAGGAAGGCCCGCGGCCGCGAGCACGCGAACCAACTCGCGCTGGTCGCGCGCCGGCTGTCCTGCTTGCGTCTCGTATGCGCCGCTGACGAAGTAGAATCGCGGCGCGGGGCGCAGCGTCCTCGCACGGCGGGCGTAGGCGACAATCTCCGGTTTGGCGACCCAGCAGGCGCACGAGAAAACCCCGGCGTTGCCAAAGACGTTCGGGTACTTGAGGGCGGCATAGAGGGAGATCAGCCCGCCCATGCTCGATCCGAGGATGCTGGTGCTGCGTCGGTCGGAGCGCGTGCGGTAGTGCGAATCGACATACGGTTTCAGCGTATGCACGAGAAACTCGACGTACGCGTCGCCCTCACCGCCGCCCAAGTTGGGATCCGCGCTCTTCCAGGGGCTGTACTCGTTCATTCGGTGGTTGCCGCCGTGGTCTATCGCGACCACGATCGCGCCTCTGCCACCTCGCGCGTGGATGCGGTCGAGCGTCTCGTCCACACCCCACTCCCCGACGAAGCTCGTCGCGGCGTCGAACACGTTCTGCCCATCGTGCATGTACAACACCGGATAGCGCCTGGTGGACGTCGCGTAGTCGGGCGGCAGGTAGATCCAGACGCGGCGGGTTCGTCCGAGTTGCGGGATCGCAAAGCTGTCGCTCAGCACCGACACCGACGGCGAGGCGGTCGAAGGCCGTGGCACACGCGCCTCCGCGGTGCTGTCCCGCCACCCCGCGACGGTCGCGGTCACCGTCGCCGCGCCGGCGGCGGGCACCGTGGCGGTACGGTTCGGGACGTCGCTGCCCGCGGCGGTGGTTTCCACTATCTTCCACGAGCCGAGGGTGAACTTGAACTCCACGGTACCGCGCACCGACTCGGGCAAGGTGATCGCGTACCCGCCGTCCGGATGGGAACCCAGCACGTAGCCTGCTGCACTGGGGTTCCAGGCGTTGAACGATCCGGCAACGTGGATCGCTGCGTCAGCCGGCGTGTTGGGTGGCACGCTCGTCAGGCGGATGGTGAGTTGCGCGCTAGCCCGTGTGGCGACGCACAGCCCACCGAGCAGCAGGATAGTGGTGGATACTCGCATGGGCGACAGCGCCTGAGCCGGCGAGGGGAAGCGCTGGGACTGCAGGCCACCGCCCCCGGCGTGCCCGAGGTCTGGGCAGCCGAAGCCGACAGCTTCGACATCTGGGGTGT
>JANNOC010000604.1:0-1514 GCA_031398865.1 Gemmatimonadota bacterium
GCGAGCGTCGCCGCCATGTTGATTGTCGACGACATCTATCGCCGCAGCGACATCGCTTGAGCTTGATCCGCTCTACGTTGACGTCGCAATTCGCCGCTGGCAGACCTTCACTGGTGAGGCAGAGGGGGTGGAGAGCGATCGGTCGCGCATCGAGCTGGCTGCTCGGGCGGCGCTGATCGCCATCGTGGCGGCGGAGGATACTGCCGCTTTCCGGTCGCTGGCGCTGGACGGCTCGAAGCAGATCGAGGCATTCGAGCGCAGCTTTGTCTTCGTGGGTGTCACGACGCGGCTGGGGCGCGAGACGGCGCTGCTGACCGGCAGCTGCGAGATTCGCGACAGCGCCGAAACGGCGAGCGTGCTCGCGGTGCTGGATGCGACCAACCGATGGGCGGCGTTCATGCGCGTGTGACGGGTGTGCGGGTGACCGGTGCGCAAGGTGGGACGGGCTGGGAGCACAAACGGAAGCGCGGCGTCGAAAGACGCCGCGCTTTGTTTGTGGAGGATGCGCGGCACACGCCGCGTTGCTGCCTTACGAGATCGCCAGACGCCGGCGCGGCCCACTGATGCGGAGTACCTTGGGCTCGCTGATCGGTTCGCTGGTGATGAGGTCCGACCAGACGTTCGGCGCCAGCACCTGGCCGATAAGCGTCGGATCGAACTGCGTGCCGCAGCAGCGCGTGAACTCCGCGCGCACGTCCTGCGGCGTGAGCGCCGAGCGATAGGGACGATCTGTGGTCAGGGCGTCCAGCGTGTCAGCGAGCGTAATGATGCGTGACGCCAGCGGGATGCGTTCGCCGCTGATGCGATCCGGGTAGCCCTGTCCGTCCCAGTTCTCGTGGTGGTGCCTGATGGCGTCCACGACGTCGTCCAGGTGGGACAGCGTCGCGACGAGCTCGGCACCGCGGGCCGGATGGGTCTGCATGATGGCCCATTCCTCCGGCGTCAGCTTTCCGGGCTTGCGGAGAATGGACGCGAAGACCTCGTGGATCTTGCCGACGTCATGCAGCAGGGCGGCGATGCGCACGCGCTCGACCTGGCGCGCGCTGAGGTTGATAGCCTTGGCGATGATCGTGGCCGAGCGCGCGACGCGGCGGGAGTGGCCGGAGGTGTACGGGTCACGCGCTTCGATGGCCTTGACCATGAGCTCGAGGAGCTCCTGGTTGACCTGTTGCAGCTGGAGGGTGGTTTTGTAGAGCTGGCGGATGCCGAGGATGGGGACGCTAAGCAAAATTGCTCCAGCGATACCGAACCGGGCAGTTACCCATGCCAGAAAGAAGATTACCGGGACGGCTAATACTGCGTAGGCCAGAGTGCTAAGGGTATTCTCGCGCCAAACGAGCCACGGCGAAGATTCCTCAACGAGAGCGATAACACCGCTGACCGCAAGAGAATTAACGACTTGAAAGGTTATCGCGAGAGCGAGTGCCGGAAAGAGGGATCCGACCGCAAGCTCGAAACTAAAAGTTGACAGAGTCGTGAATGGTACGCCGCCGAGCAGGCGGTACAGCGGCATG
>JANNOC010000616.1:0-7193 GCA_031398865.1 Gemmatimonadota bacterium
CCGCGGCGAATCAGGTTGCGGAAGACGGGATCGAGGTCGAAGTCATCGATCTGCGCACGCTGTCACCGTGGGATCGCGACACGGTGTTTGCGTCCATCAAAAAGACGTCGCGGGTCATCGTGGGCTACGAGGACTCGCTCTCGTGGGGATACGGCGCCGAAATCGCCGCGGCGATCGCGGACGAATGCTTCCCCTGGCTCGACGCTCCGGTACGGCGTGTGGCGTCCACCGACACGTTCGTGGGCTACGCGCCGCAGCTCGAGGACGCAATTCTCCCGCAGGTGGAGACGTTCCGGAAGGCGTACGAGGAGATCGCGCGCTACTGAGCGGTCAGGACGGCTCCTTTTTCTCGGGCTTGTCGTCCCCGTCCTCGTCTTCGTCCTCGTCTTCGTCCTCGTCTTCGTCCTCGTCTTCGTCCTCACTGTCGTCGTCGTCCGCGGCCTCGCCACTACCGCGCTGCGCCTGCTTCTGTGCCTCGTCCCAGGCTTTCAGCTTGGCGGTGACCAGCTCGATTTCAGCCTTGTTGGCGCGCACGAAGGCCACGTTGGCGACGGGCGCGCCCGCGGCGGCCTCATCGTAAGGCTTCCCCTGCTCCTTCGCCCAATCCGAGAACCCCACCACCATCGCGGCCTGCATGAGCGAGAGATTCGCGATGGCGAACTCGCGCGGCGAGAGTCCCGCGCGCGTGATCGCGGACCGCACGGCCGGATGGCGCCCGAAGAAGGCCTCCATGTCGGCGATTGACATGGAGTTGTTATCTGG
This sequence comes from Gemmatimonadota bacterium, assembly GCA_031398865.1. Lineage (GTDB taxonomy): Bacteria > Gemmatimonadota > Gemmatimonadetes > Gemmatimonadales > Gemmatimonadaceae > JANNOC01. Next base: position 763 of record JANNOC010000616.1, read on the forward strand.
CCGATCGCGCTTGTCGCTCTGCACTTCCAGGGCGAGTGCCAGATCAGACGCGAGCGGCAGCATGTTCTCGTATGCCTGCGCGATCTTGCGAACGGTCGGCATGCTGAGCCGGTATGCGGACAGCGTTTTCATGTCCGCGGCGTCCGCTGCCGTGCGCTGAGCCAGTGCGGGCGCCGCTGCAACGGCAAGGAGCCCGGCGGCGGCCAGGTACCGAATGATGGGAAGCGACATCGCAAGATCTGGTTGGACGGTGGACGTCCCTCGACACCTGTGATCTGGCCGACGGTAGCGAGAGGGAACGCAGACAATATGCGGCCGATTCGCCAACCGGCGCCAGCGCGAGCTCACCCACGCCGGCGCTGGAGCTCACTGGCACGGCGCCCGTACCGAATGGCATATTCGACTCCCCCGGGCGCGTCGCTAAACCCCAGTGCTATGCCCTTCCCCTCAGAGACCCAACCGATGCCGATCTCCTCCTTCGCCCGCCGCCCTCTGGCGCTCGCCGTCTGCACCGCTGTCTGGCTCGCGCCACTGGCGGCCGCCGCGCAGCTCACGCCGCCAGTTGCGGAACGGCGCGCGCGATTAGACACTCTGCACGGCGACGCGCGCAGTGACGACTACTTCTGGCTGCGCCACAAGAGCGATCCGGCGGTCACCCAATACCTCGAAGCCGAGAACGCGTACGCGCGCGAAGTGCTCGCGCCGACGAAAGAGTTGCAGCAGAAGCTGTACGACGAGATGCTCTCTCGCATCAAACAGACCGACCTGAGTGTCCCCTACCGTGACAACGGCTACCACTACTATTCCCGCACGATCGAGGGGCAGCAGTACCCCATCCACGCCCGCAAGAAGGGGTCGCTTCAGACGAAAGAGCAGATTCTCCTCGACGTGAACGCGCTGGCGAAAGGGCAGGTGTTCATGTCCATCGGCTCGATGACGGTCAGCGACGACGCGAACCTGCTGGCGTACTCCACCGACTCGACGGGTTTCCGGCAATACACATTGCGGATCAAGGATCTGCGGTCAGGCACTGTGCTGCCTGACGCGATTGCGAAGGTCACGTCGGTCGCGTGGGCGGCGGACAACCGGACGCTTTTCTACACCGTTGAAGATCACGCCAAACGCTCGCATCGCGTGTACCGGCACGTGCTCGGCGCCGCGGCGGACGACCTGCTGTATGAAGAAAAGGACGAGATGTTCGGTGTGTACGTCTACCGCGGTCGCAGCAAACAGTATGTGTACATGTCCTCCGGCAGCCTCACGACGGGCGAAACGCGCGTGTTGCGCGCGACCGAGCCCACGGGCGAGTGGACGGTCGTGATCCCGCGGACTGCCGGTGTGGAGTACGATGTCGAGGATCACGGAGACCGTTACTTCGTGCGTATCAACGACACGGGTCGGAACTTTCGCCTCGTCTCGATGCCGGCGGTCAACACGGCGAAGTCGGCATGGAAGGAGGTGCTGCCGCATCGCCCCGCGGTCATGCTCGAAGGCACGGACTTCTTCGCGAAGCACTACGTGACGTACGAGCGCGACAATGGCCTGCCGCAGATTACGATCACCAACGTCGCGACGGGGCGCTCGCACCGGATGACATTTCCGGAGCCGGTCTACAGCGCCTTCGGCTCCGTTAATCGCGAGTGGAACACCACGACGCTGCGCTACTCCTATCAGTCGCTGGTGACGCCGAGCTCGATCTACGACTACAACATGAACACGCGGGCACGGACGCTGCTCAAACGGACGCCGGTACTCGGCGGCTATGCCTCGTCACGCTACGCCTCCGAGCGCATTCATGCTGTCGCGAAAGACGGAACGAAGATCCCCGTGTCGCTCGTGTACCGGAAAGGGATGAAGCGCGACGGCAGCGCGCCGATGCTGCTGGGCGGTTACGGCTCATACGGTTCGGTGAGCAACGCGAACTTCTCCTCCAACCGGCTCAGCCTTCTGGATCGTGGCTTCGTCATCGCCATCGCGCACATCCGCGGCGGCGGCGACCTCGGCAAGGCGTGGCACGATCAGGGACGGATGAAGAACAAGATCAACACGTTCACGGATTTCATCGCGGTCGCCGAGCATCTCGTCGCGGAGCGATACACCGCGTCGGATCGCCTCATCGCGGAGGGAGGCAGCGCGGGCGGCCTGCTGATGGGGGCCATCACCAACATGCGGCCGGAGCTGTTCAAGGCGGTGATTGCGCACGTGCCTTTCGTGGACGTGGTCGGCACGATGCTGGATGAGTCTCTCCCTCTGACCGTCGGGGAGTTCGAGGAGTGGGGCAATCCGAAGAAGCCGGAGGAGTACGCGTACATGAAGCAGTACGATCCGTACTTCAACATCGCGGCAAAGGATTATCCGGCCATGCTCGTGAAGACGTCGTTCAACGACAGCCAGGTCATGTATCACGAACCGGCGAAGTACGTCGCGCGCATGCGCGCGATGCGCACGGACAAGAACCCACTGATTTTCGTGACCAACATGGGCGCGGGCCACGGCGGCGCATCAGGACGGTACGATCGCCTGCGCGAGATCGCGCTCGACTACGCCTTCATGCTCATGCAGGTTGGCCTGGCGAGCGATCAGGTGAGCGTGAGGTAGGGCCGGAGATTGAGGAGCGGGACTGGCCCGCTCCTCAGTCCCCGCCCTTACAGTCCGAAGCGCAATCCGAGGGAGCCGTACAGCCGGTCGTCATCCGCCGGTTTCGAAAACGTGTTGTACGTCGAAATGTCGCCTCCCGACACCTGGCCGATCTCGAAGGCGAACTTCAACACCTTGAGGTCCACCCCGAGATCGATGAACGCGTTGTTGCGCCGCACCGACTGGCTCACCCTGGGCAGATTCGCGGGATCCGGGCGAATGCGCGGCGCGAGTATGCCCGCGGTCACCGAGTAGTACACAAGGGCGCGCAAATCGTACTCGTCCTTCCCGTAGCCCGCCGAAATGCCGAAGACGCCGAACTTCTTGCCGACGACGACGCGCCACGCCGTCGTCTCGATATCGAAATCGCGCAGGGCGGCGGAGTCGTCCTGGGACACGGCGGCGATGTTCGTCGGTGGAAGGTCGCGAGTGACGTAGCTCACCGACACGCTCGGCCACAGCGCCGACTCGCCAAGCAGTCCGAGGCGCCCTCCGAATCCGAATCGAAGCGAGCCCTCCTCGGGTTCGACCGAGAAGTCTGCCTCACTGACCTTGGGGACGTATGCGACGTTGGCGATGACGTCGAGGGCGCCGACCCGAACGGGCCCGACGGGAAGGCCATCGAACAGGCCGATGGCCACGTCAGCCGTCGGAAATCCGATGACCTGATCGCGCACGGTAAAGTTCTCCGGAGCACCGGCGGGGCCGGAGGAGAAGGACCTCGCTTCGATATCCGGAAGCGTGCCTTCCTGCAGAAGGTTCGCACGGACCCCGACGCTGAAACGTCCGATGCCCCCAAGCGTCCCCGTCAAACCCAGGGTTGCGTTCCCTCCGGAAATGAGGGTGCCGAGCTGCGGTCCCATGAAGTTCATGAGGTCTACCGCTTTCTGGCACGCGTCACCGGACTGCTCGCCGGCACAGCGCGCGTTGAGCGTCTGCGCGTGCACGGGGGCGAGGGCGATGCCGGAAGCGAGTAAGGTGAGGGAGACGATACGTCGGCGCATGAGTTTTTGCGTTGAGGGACGGCGATCAGCTATTGGCGCAAGGAAGCCGACAGCGAACCACCTGCTGGCGTGCCGCGGGCAATTACTTCACAAAGCTGCCACCGAGTATGCGTAAGCGTCCGTGACGCGGCTCACGCTTACGGTGGCCGCGCGGTTACGGACGCTGAGGCGCGGCCTGACAGCTGCGGCCTGACAACGCCACGTCCGGCGGCATGCGGAATTCACAGGTGGAGACCAATCCATGGCTGCGATTGTACTCGCCCTCCGCGCGGCTAAGATCCTCCAGCTTGCGGAAAAGCGCTGCCGAATCTGTCGTGAGTGAGCAGTACACCAGGTATGTTCGCGGTCCTCCGCAGGGACGGTTTCCCACTGGCGCCGTCCGGCACTGCCCGCTGTTTTCGCAGCCATCCGCGTTCGCGAGTGCGCGCGCTTCGCGCTCCAACCGCTGGATGTTCGGATCGTCGGGTGTGTCGCCGCGAGGCGCCGGCTGGGGAGGAACAACCTGCGCGGTTGTGTCGCTGTCCATCCCTTCAGGGGAATTGCCGCTGGCGCACGCCAGCAGCACGGCGAGGGCAGACAACCGGACATAGGACCAGATTCGGTTCATGGCGTGTCTCCGGATGATGTCACGTTGCGATCTCGCTACTGCCGTTCGAAGACGACACGCCCGCCGACGACCGTGAGCAGCACACGCGCGTCACGAATCTCCTCCGGCGCGATGCGGGTCAAGTCGCGGTCGATCAGCACGAAATCGGCCAGTTGGCCGCGAGTGATGCGGCCACGGTCAGCCTCGTCAAAGGACGCGTACGCTCCGTCGAATGTATAGGCGCGGAGCGCTTCGTCCACCATGATCTTTTCCTCTGGCACCCAACCGCCGGGGGTGCGATCGTCCAGCGTCCGTCGCGTGACTGCCGCATAGATCCCTTCGAGCGGCGTCGGCGGCGCCACGTACCAGTCGCTGCCGAATACCACTCGTGCCTTCGCATCGAGCAGCGAGCGGAACGCGTACGTGGTTCGGCTGCGGTCGGCGCCGATGACCTTGTCCGCCCAGCGTCCATCGTCAATCGCGTGATACGGCTGCATGCTGGGAAGCACGCCGAGCGCGCCGAAGCGCGGAATGTCGGCAGGCGCAACATGCTGCGCGTGCTCGATGCGAAAGCGCCGGTCGCGCGTACCGTTCTCGCGGGCGACGCGCTCGAAGATATCGAGCTGGAGACGATTTGCGCGGTCGCCTATGGCGTGCACCATGACATGCAGACCGGCGCGATCGGCCCCGGAGGTCCAGCGATACAGGTCCTCAGGACTCGTGACAAGCAGTCCCGAGTCATTCGGCACGTCGGTGAACGGCTGGAGAAACGCGGCGGTGTGAGAGCCTAACGAGCCGTCCACATAGCCCTTGAGCCCGCCGATGCGCAGCCACGCGTCGCCACGGCCCCGCGCCGCGATGGTATCGCGCAACTGCTCCCACGTGGACAGCGGGACGGCGGCATAGATGCGCGTGCGCAGCGTCCCCGCGTCGTGCGCGCGCCGAAAGACGGCGAGATCGTCCCACGACCCCATGTGGTGCACCGCGGTCACACCTTGCGCCGCGACGAAGCGCATCGCGGCGTCGAGGGCGCGATCGTTCACCGCCGCCGAGGGCGCCGGGATGCTGGGCCACAGCAGATCCATGGCGTTGTCCTTGAGCACACCGGTCGGCTCGCCGTCGCGTCCGAGCACGATCGCTCCGCCCGACACCGGCAGCGTCGTGCGCGACACGTTCGCCAGCGCCAGCGCCGCCGTGTTGGCGAGCGCCATGTGTCCGTCGAGCCGGTTGACCCAGACCGGATGGCGGGGCGTCACGGAGTCTATCCATTCACGGCGCGGAAGCTCACCGCCCCAACGCTCGTGATCCCAGTCGCCTCCGAGAATCCACGTGCCTTCCGGCACCGTTGCGGCGAACGCCTTGATGCGCGCCGTGAATTCCGCCGGCGTGCGTGCATCGCGCAGTTGGACCGACGCGAGGCGAAAGCCGCCGTTCAGGAAATGGATGTGCGCGTCCACGAAGCCAGGCACGAGCATCTGACCCTTCGCGTCGATCACGCGTGTGTCCTTGGACACAAGCTTGTGCACCTCCGCGCCGGAACCCACCGCGGCGATACGGTCCCCGCGGACGGCGATCGCGTCCGCCCAGGGGCGCCGGGCGTCGCCCGTCCACACGCGGGTGTTGACGACGGCGAGGGAGACGGGAGTCGGAGCGGAAGGGTTCATGGTGCAAGCGACGATCGTGAGCGATGCAGTCAGCGCGGCGAGCGGGCGCATGGGGATGGGCGAAGGGTGGCTGTTGACCTGGCGGCCATCGGCTGACGCCAGGCGCGCCGGACGACGTTGTCGCAGTTCCTAGCCTACAGCCTGTCGCCTACAGCCGATAGCTTACAGCGACACCTCCCTCGGGCCTCCCGGTCCGCGCGTACTTTTCACGGAAATCCATGGCGACGAATATCTGGTTCTGGGTGGCATTCAACGCGTTCATCCTCACGATGCTCGCGCTGGACCTCGGCGTCTTTCACAAGAAGGCGCACGTCATCAGCGTGAAGGAAGCCGCGACGTGGACGGCGGTGTGGGTGACGTTGGCGCTGGCATTCTGTGGCGGGCTCTGGGTGTTCCAGGACGGCACCACGGCGCTGACGTTCCTGACCGGGTATCTGATCGAAGAGTCGCTGTCGATTGACAACATCTTCGTCATCGTGATGATTTTCGCGTACTTCGGCATCCCGCCGGCGTACCAGCATCGCGTGTTGTTCTGGGGCA